>NZ_VOYA01000014.1:0-95377 GCF_013420465.1 Acinetobacter sp. YH01005
TAATTCAAGTGAATTTGTTTGAAAGAAGAACTTTAAAAGCTTTATTTTCACCCGATAAAATACCCATAAAACAAGAGGAAGCTCAAATGAGCTTCCTCTTGTGAAAAATTGTGGGACAGCAGTGACCCTTGGGTTCCTTTTTTTATGTGCTGCTTAAAAGCAACATGCGTCGCAGATTAAGCTGTTTTTTGAATGCGACAGTAGAAGAAGCCATCACCATAACCCACTTTCGGGAAAAGTTGACGACCATGGATTTGTTCAACGCCCCAATCTGCTTCAATTTTAATTTCTTGGGCATTGGCATGATTGGCAAAGAACTCAACCATTTGCTGTTCATTTTCAGCTTTTAAAATCGAGCAAGTGATGTAAAGCAAGGTGCCGCCGACTTTAAGCTGTTTCCACATGTTTTCCAAAATTTGCTTTTGTAACACAACGGTTTTCGCAATGTCGCCCGATTGACGCAATAAACGAATGTCCGGATGACGACGCATTACGCCGACAGCAGTACATGGCGCATCGAGCACGATGCAATCAGCAAGTTCAGGCGCAGTATAGGTGACAGCATCGGCAGTTTGGATTTCGACATGTTTACCATCGAGATCCAAACGATCAAGGTTTTCAACCACACGTTTCAGGCGCTTTTCATCTTGATCCAGTGCGATGAGTTTCTTCGGTTGGAAGGTCTCTAAAATGTGTGCGGTTTTTCCACCCGGCGCAGCACAAGCATCAATCACAAATTTACCATCGAGATTTGGTAATAGTGTTGCACACAGCTGAGCATGTTCATCTTGTACTGAAAAACCACCTGCTTCAAAGCCCGGCAAACTTGGAATATGTAGACTTTCATCCATCACAATACCGACATTTGACAGTTCACAGCGATGTGCATCGATGCCTTCATCTTCCAAAATACCGAGGTATTCGTCACGGCTCACTTGGCGTGTATTGACACGTAAAGTCAGTGGCGCAATTTGTTTAAGCTCATAGCTGAGTTCATCAAATTGTTCACCCCAGTCTTTTTTCAAACGTTTGGTTAACCAACTTGGTAAATTGGTGGCTTGTTCAAGTACGTCGTAGAACTGTTCTGTTTCACGTGTTGCGCGGCGCAAAATTGCGTTGATTAAGCCACTTAGACTGCCCATACCCAATTGTTTTGCAGCCTCTACCGTTTCAGAGATTGCGGCATGAGCTGCGACACGGGTACACAACAATTGGTACAAACCAAGGTATAAACAGGTTTCAACCACTTGGTTATCTACCGGTTTAGACAGTAATGGTAAAGTCAGTTGTTTCAATGCATACCATTGACGTAAACAACCGAGCACCAATTCGTGGAATAAAGCACGGTCTTTATCAGACACAATATTCATTTGCTGCGCGAGTACCGATTGCAGCGATTGACCATTTTGGACAGCCAATAACGTCTTCACTACCTGAGCACGTAAATTAAGGTCTCGGGTCGAGGCGTTGGGAGATTGCTTCATTATAAAATTTGTCCAATAGTCAATTTTTGGGTTTGTAAAATTTGTACAGGGTTGAGTGGTTTAGCACCCGGCCATTGTAAAGAGGTCAAAATAATCACGCTGCCATTGGCGCAAGCAACGTGTATGCCTTTTTTGTCGATGGCGATGATTTCACCTGCTTGAGCATTCGGTGCAGATGCATTTGAAAGTTCAGAATGCCAAACACGTAAATTGTTTTGTTCATCCAACTGAATAAATGCCACCGGCCACGGGTTAAAGGCGCGAATGTTACGATCGATTTGTACAGCATCGATGGACCAATCAATTTTTGCTTCAGCTTTTGAAAGCTTATGTGCATAAACCGTTAATGCTTCGTCTTGGATTTCACGGCTGTCCAGATATTGCTGCAATGTTTGTTCAGTATCTAAAACGGCAACAATAGCAGTTGCACCTTGCTCTGCAAGTTTGTCATGCAAAGTTGCAGAGGTATCCGTTGCTTCAATCGGGCAGATGGTTTTATACATCATGTCGCCTGTATCGAGTCCGGCTGCCATTTTCATAATGGTGACACCCGTTTCAGTATCACCTGTAGCGATGGCACGTTGAATCGGTGCGGCACCACGCCAACGTGGCAGCAATGAACCATGAATATTCAGACAGCCATATTTCGGGGTATCTAACACCACTTGCGGCAAGATCAAACCATAGGCTGCAACCACCATAACATCGGCATTTAAGGCTTTTAATTCCGCCTGTGCGGCTAAACCTTCTTCAGTCGATGATTTGAAATGAAGGGGTTGGTAAACAGGAATATCATGTTCAAGTGCTAAGACTTTAACAGCGGATGCAGTTAATTTTTGTCCACGACCTGCTTTGCGGTCAGGTTGAGTGTATACCGCAACAATTTCATGTTGTGTTTTGAGCAATGCAGCTAATGCTGTTGCGGCAAATTCTGGTGTACCGGCAAAGATGATTTTCAAAATGAATGAACCGAATTTGTGTTGAATATGTGGATTATAGCAAAGGATTAAAGCGTAATTTAGAACATTAGAAATTGATTTTTGCAACTTTGAAGCTGTCCAAGCTCAATGATTTCATAACCCAAAATAGAAATTTTGCAATTTTTAAATAAATTATATTTATATAAAATTTAAAAATTATTCATGAAAGTTTTGTATTGTGCAGCCTTTGATGGCGGTATAGTAGATTTCAGTTAAAAGATTTTTGTCGTCAAATCACTCGGTTTTATTTATAGACCCATCTGCCCAAATCTCAGCTTAAAAAGCCATCTTTAAAAACAATGGCTTGGTGTATGATAGGTTTAAAATTCGACTGATTTTACATCATTGTCAGTATGATTTAGCCAGAGTGAATCTGCAGGGTTCATTTCAAGCTCAAACTTTGTTGGAAATATAAAATGCCTGACTATCGTTCAAAAACATCGACACACGGAAGAAATATGGCGGGTGCGCGCGGCTTATGGCGTGCAACTGGTATGAAAGATGAAGACTTCGGTAAACCAATTATTGCTGTCGTGAACTCATTTACCCAATTTGTACCGGGTCACGTTCATCTTAAAGACCTTGGTCAACTTGTGGCGCGTCAAATTGAGCAAGCAGGCGGTGTTGCTAAAGAATTTAACACCATCGCAGTCGATGACGGTATTGCGATGGGCCATGACGGCATGCTGTATTCATTGCCTTCACGTGACTTGATTGCAGACTCTGTTGAATACATGGTGAGCGCACACTGTGCCGATGCCATGGTATGTATTTCCAACTGTGACAAAATTACTCCAGGGATGTTGATGGCGGCAATGCGTTTGAACATTCCAGTGGTATTTGTCTCTGGTGGTCCAATGGAAGCGGGTAAAGTTAAAATCCGTGGTAACGACAAAGCCATCGACTTAATTGATGCCATGATTGTGGCTGCAGATGACAACTATACTGATGAAGAAGTTGCTGAATACGAACGCTCTGCATGCCCAACTTGTGGTTCATGCTCAGGTATGTTCACTGCAAACTCAATGAATTGCTTAACAGAAGCATTGGGTCTGTCTTTACCGGGTAATGGTTCTACGCTTGCAACCCATGCCAACCGTAAAAAATTATTTGAAAAAGCTGGTCAATTGATCGTAGAAATTACCAAACGTCACTACGAACAAGATGATTACAGCGTATTGCCACGTGAAATGGTAACCAAAGCATCGTATGAAAATGCCATGACTTTGGACATCGCAATGGGTGGGTCAACCAACACCGTTCTGCATTTATTAGCAGCTGCAAATGAAGCTGGTGTTGATTTCACCATGGACGACATTGACCGTTTGTCTCGCAAAGTGCCTGTTCTATGTAAAGTTGCACCTGCGAAAAACGACGTGCATATGGAAGATGTACACCGTGCTGGCGGTATCATGTCCATTCTCGGTGAATTAGACCGTGCAGGCTTATTGGACACATCTGTAGGTACTGTTCACGAAGTAAGCTTAAAAGATGCTTTAGATAAATGGGACATTATCCGTACTGAAAATGAAGACGTTTACCAATTCTTCCGTTCAGCGCCGGGCGGTGTACCAACGCAAACTGCATTCTCACAAGATCGATATTACCAACGACTAGATGGTGACCGTGAAAATGGCGTGATCCGTAATGCTGAACATGCGTTCTCGAAAGACGGTGGCTTAGCTGTGCTTTACGGCAACATTGCGCTCGATGGTTGTATCGTAAAAACTGCGGGTGTAGATGATTCAATCTTGAAATTCAACGGTACTGCACGTGTGTTTGAAAGCCAAGATTCAGCAGTAGAGGCGATCTTGGGCAATGAAATCAAAGCCGGTGATGTGGTTGTGATTCGCTATGAAGGCCCACGTGGTGGTCCGGGTATGCAAGAAATGTTGTACCCAACCAGCTACTTAAAATCGAAAGGTCTAGGCAAAGAATGTGCATTATTGACTGACGGTCGTTTCTCGGGCGGTTCGTCAGGCCTGTCTATTGGTCACGTTTCACCTGAAGCAGCAGAAGGTGGTGCAATTGGTTTGGTGGAAGATGGCGATTTAATCGAAATTGATATTCCAAACCGTACCATCAACCTTGCTGTTGATGAAGCAACCATGGCCGCTCGCCGTGCAGCGCAAGAAGCCAAAGGTTGGCATCCAGTTGAAGAGCGTCCACGCAAAATTTCGAAAGCATTGAAAGCGTATGCAATGCATACCACGAGTGCGGCGAAAGGCGCAGTACGTGAAATCTAAACTTTAGATGTTTAATTAAAAAGCACTCCACATGGGGTGCTTTTTTAATTTACATCTACATAACTTGCATTGGATACGAGGAAATGTCATCCGCAACTGTCTGAGGCAAACGGTAATTTAAAAGTGAATGTTTCTGCGATCATTTTTTTAGTTGCAAACAGTTGCCGAGTTTTGCGGATGACAAATGGTTTTGGTTACTTTTGCCGAAACAAAAGTAACATACGAGCTCCGAAAATTAGCTTTTATAGAGGTAAGACTCCGCTGTAATCAGCTTTTAAATGAAATAATGGGACAATAATTCTAAGTTATAGATTTCTTAATCTGATTAAAAATAATGTTTCTTGAAGCAAATAAATAAAATTTAATAATTAGTGGATGTCATTAAAATTCTAAAAAGACAGCCTCGAATAGTAGCTATAATTTATATGGCTTTGTGTAGGCAATCCCTTACTTTTGAAAGATCAAAAGTAACAAAAATCTTTTGTTCTCCTGATATGGCATCCCTGCCATACAGGAAAACAGCGACATCCATGTCGTTTTGTCATGTGATTGAATGGTATTGCATGCGCTAAAAATCTTTTTTGTTGAGATGTAATTTCTTTTACATGCCGAGCGCTTTCTATACAATAAATTTAAAAGAACCCGCCAAAGCTGAAGCCAAAATCAGCCATCGCCAAGGAACAACAATGAGTAAAAATAATATCCGCGAACATTCTGCTCCTGTTTATGAAGGCATAGAGAATGCGCCTGCACGTTCCATGATGCGTGCCACGGGCTTCCAAGATGCAGACTTTAAACGCCCATTTATTGGTATTGCTTCGACTTGGGCCAATGTCACGCCGTGTAATATGCATATTGATGGCTTGGCGCGTGAAGCTGAAAGTGGGGTGAATGCTGCAGGCGGGAAAGGCATTATTTTCAATACCATCACCATTTCTGACGGCATTTCCAACGGTACAGAAGGCATGAAGTATTCATTGCTATCGCGGGAAATCATTGCCGATTCCATTGAAGCTGTGTTGGGCTGTCAGGCCTATGATGGCGTAATTGCCATAGGCGGCTGCGACAAGAATATGCCAGGCTGTATCATGGGTTTGGCGCGATTAAACCGTCCGAGCCTGTTTATTTATGGTGGCACCATCAAACCCGGAGCAGGGCATACCGATATGATTTCGGTATTTGAAGCAGTCGGTCAGCACGCCAAAGGCGAAATCAATGAAATTCAAGTGAAGCAGATTGAAGAAGTCGCGCTGCCGGGGCCGGGTTCGTGCGGCGGTATGTATACGGCCAATTCGATGGCTTCAGCGATTGAAGCCTTAGGCATGAGCTTGCCAGGTTCATCGGCGCAGGAAGCAGTTTCAGCAGATAAAATTGAAGATTGCCAACGCGCAGGTGAAGCCGTGATGAACCTGCTGCGTCTCGATATTAAGCCGCGCGACATTATGACCAAAGCCGCTTTTGAAAACTCGATTAAAGTGCTGATTGCTTTAGGCGGTTCAACCAATGGCGTACTGCATTTGATTGCCATGGCGCATACCGCAGGCGTGGAACTGTCTTTGGATGATTTTGTGCGTATTGGCAAAGATATTCCTGTGGTGGCCGATGTGCGCCCATCGGGTAAATATTTAATGTCGGAACTGATTGCCATTGGCGGCATTCAGCCGCTCATGAAACGCATGCTGGATGCCGGCATGCTCGACGGTTCTTGCCTCACCGTTACGGGCAAAACTTTGGCGGAAAACTTAGCCGATGTAGAGGATTATCCTGAAGGACAGCAAATTATTTTGCCGTTTGATGCGCCAATTAAAAAGGATTCACATTTGGTGGTACTCAAAGGAAATTTGTCGCCGACGGGTGCAGTGGCTAAAATTACCGGTAAAGAAGGGCTGTATTTTGAGGGGCCTGCGCGGGTATTTGAGGGTGAGCAGGGTGCCATGCGCGGTATTTTAGATGGCGAAGTACAAGAAGGTGAAGTGGTGGTGATCCGCGGTGTTGGGCCAAAAGGCGGGCCGGGTATGCCGGAAATGTTAAAACCGACTTCAGCGATTATTGGTAAAGGTCTAGGCCAATCTGTTGCACTGTTGACTGATGGGCGTTTCTCGGGCGGCAGCCATGGTTTTGTGATTGGGCATGTGACACCAGAAGCCTATGAAGGAGGCCCAATTGGCTTGGTTAAAAACGGCGATAAAATTTCAATTAACGCTGAAACCCGTGAAATGACTTGGCATGTGGCTGAGGATGAAATTGCTGCACGTCGCGCGGCCTGGGTCAAACCGAAACCAAACTATACCCACGGCGCTTTGGCTAAATTTGCCAAGTTGACCTCTGGTGCGGAAAAAGGTGCGGTGACTGACCTAAATCTAGACGTCTAATCCATTGTTAAACATTGAACATTCAGCCCTGACTTGATATAAGTTTTGCACAAGGCTTATATCTCATTTAAAACAGCTTCATAATAGAAGTTGAATTTTAAGCATGTGCTGGCAGGTTCGGTACAATTCATCATTTTGAGGCAAAAAACGCATGTCACTGTTACGCCGTTGGTTCGATCCAATCCGATCGAGTTGGTTTTATCAGAAACCGACCCGACAAGCGGTGTTACCCACGGAACAAGGTCTGAGTGTTTATCTTCGACTGGATGATGTTTATAGCTATTTGGCTGCGCAGCAACTGCCTCAATTAGAAGAAATTCTCAGTGATGAAATTAAACCACTAAAAGTGATTATTTGTCGTCAGAGTGCTGAACCTCCTAATCAAATGTCCTCGATAGAATGGCAACAATATTGTCTGAATGATGCCCAAATTTTAGCGCGGCAGCATCGTTTTAGTTTCCATGAAACACCTGAACAGCCTACCGCTGAAGCTTTAGAACAAGCCGAAATTATTCTAAAAAATACCCCATTACGCGGCCAAGACTTTCTCTATTTACTTGAAGATGTATTCCACATGCTCTGGCAAAAACAGTATGGCAAGCTGAGAACACTGTACGCGATGGCCAGCCGTCATCATAAAGCGCAAGATTTTCCAGAACGGATTTTTTCTGACTTAGCAATTTTGACGGGGTATTTTGAGTTTGGTGAACGTAAGTACCATGCTGTAGATGATTTACTGCGTTTAACACGCCGTTTAAAACAACAAAAACTCCTGACAGATAATCCGATCTTTATGATCAATCATATTGAATGGCGTGAGCACCTGATCAGTGATGCAGAAGAGTTAAATGAAATTCAGGGACTTGATCCTGAGCTTGATCTCTATATCGCGATGGAAGATCCGATATCATGGTTATTATTGGCTTATATTCGTGAAGAATTGGCGGATTATTATAATATTCAGTTGAATGTGTATCCATTGTCGTATCACGGTCGTGATCTGTTTGACTGGAGTTTGGCAACACGTCTGTCTAAACGGACCGAAGTTAAGTTCACGCCATTTTGCCGGCCTACAGAAGCTGCGACATTAGCTATGTCACAGCTTTACTACAGTGCGCCCGAAGAGCAGCGTATTGATGCGATGTATCGCATTTTGGAGGCTGTATGGACCAAAGGGCGTGATTTATCCTTCAAAGCACATTTTCAGGCTTTACAGTATGAGTTAGAGATTTCTGAACTGATCACTGAGGATATTGCTGAAAAATTAAAAGAAAATGATATGCACTGTGAGATGAAGTCACAGCCCGATTTTCCTGTTTTAGAATTACGTATTGCAGGTCAAAGCTATGTATTTAATAGTTTATATCGCGTTTGGATGATTGAAAGTATTTTCAGTAATGTGTTAGAAGAGAAGTATAAAAGTGAAAACACCGCTGAAAGTGAAGCCAGAGAAGATGAAGAAAGAAAAAGTTGAGTCATTAGAGCAAGCCCGCGCACAGATTGATGTGATTGATCAGGGAATTATTGAGCTCATTGCTGCACGTCAGTTTTATGTCGATCAAGCGGTGCGTTTTAAGCGTTCAGTACAGGATGTTCAATCACCAGAACGTGTCGAAGCGGTGATTAGTAAAATTCGTCTACAAGCCACAGAGCACGGTGTAAATGCAGATATTGTGGAACGTTTATACCGCGATATGATTCAGCATTTTATTCAACGTGAGTTGAAAGAGATTCGACCATAGTTAGGGCGGATTTGATGTTATTCCCAAGTAGAAATGTCCTATATGGACATTTCCAAGTCAAGCACAGGATTTAGATTTCGTTGTTCAATCGCTGTTTTCTGTGCTTGTCTACGTGGCATCTTTTGAGAACGATTGCGTTTGTTTTGGTGTTCCAGTTGTTCATGCTGTTGTTGAATATGTGCCAGCACAGAACCCAAACGTTTATTCTCAACGATCTCTCTCTGGTTGAGCTGACTTAATTTATCAAAGATGCTGTAATTGATTTTTCTTCCCTGATATTCAATGGCTACAGTACCATCCGGATATTCCAGGAACTCAAGATACTTGCCGCCCAATCTTTGATTTTCTTCGCTGTTTTCCAAGATATATACGCATTTATCATAAGTAATCGTCAAGCTGTTCGTGACCCTGCGGGGTTCACGCCAGGTAAAAACATCATCTAATTCTTCGGCTGTTTCAGCGATAGGCCGATGTAGATCCTTGGAATTAAAAGCCATCTTGGCGAATTTACGATTAAATTGCTCAATAAAGCACGGCAGCCACTTATTGGCATCTGCAATTGAACTTGATGCCTTCTAGACGCATCTCCTTAATCAGACGATCCTGAAGTGTTCTATTCGCTCGTTCTACACGACCTTTGGCTTGAGGGGAGTTAGCAAAAATGATATCGATATTGAGAGTGCTCAGAACACGTCCAAACTGGGTAATCTTGGTGTCTTTCTTGCTACTTTGATTCACCCTAAAAACTGAATGTTTGTCACTGTAAAATGCCAATGGCTTACCATGCTGTTCGATATATAAACGTGTCGAAATCATATAGTCAAAGGCTGACTCTGACGCACAGAAGCGTAAATGCTGCAATTTTCCTGTGGCATCATCGATAAATACCAGTAGGCAGCACTTGGCAGAACGGCCTTCAAACCAATCATGGTGTGAGCCATCAATTTGGATCAATTCACCATAACAATCTCGGTTATAACGAGGCTGATATGGTCGTTTCAGGCGCTTGCAGCGAGGGATCCATAAATCGGCTGCAATCATCCAAGAACGTAGTGTTTCCACTGAAATATCAAATCCATGAACAGTGGTGAGCTTTTCATGCGCTAAAGTGGGTCCGAAACCATAAAGTTGATCTGAAACAATATTGAGACACTTAAGTCTGAGTTCTTCAGGAAGTTTAGAATTGCTGATTTGGCCACGAGCGGCATGGGCTAATGCAGCGGGACCTTGAGCTTTGTATTTCTGCAGTAAGCGTCTGATCTGACGTTCTGAGATATGAAGTAGCTGAGCAGCCTGAGGTTGAGTTATGCGTTGATCGCAGATTTCTTGCAAGACCGACAATCGTTTAAGTTCTTTATCCGACATAGACACCAACATATCAAACCGTCCGCTTCGATAATCGCAAAAGCGCATATTCTAAAAGCGGACATTTTTACTTTGGAGAAACCGGACATTTCTACTTTGGGCTTACAAAAGCATTTCGTATAACCTCTATTATGTTAAATAGAATAGAAAACCTTTTAAATTTAGTGTCAAATTATAGATAAATATTTTTTATAACTTGATAAAAAATATAATGTTTAATTTATTATATTGATAATTAATTTAATAAGCTTTAAAAAAATATGGATTTCGATAGTACTACTCAATTACCCACAAAATTCTTAAATAAACTTTCTGAAGTTATTTCAGTAGATCCTAGTGATATTGTTAAAGATGCACAGTCTAAAGGGTTACCTATTGCGAAAATAGAAGACTTTACAACAGAGATTATTTGTAAAAATTATCGACGAATTGAAGATATTTCTAGCTCATATGGTAACTATGCAGCAAGAAATAGTGCAATAACTGGACTAGCTTCTGGAGTTGGTGGTGTAGCAACAATGGTAACCATTGGTGGCGTTGATATTGTAAATATGGCAGCGCAATTGTATAGGCTGAATCAAAGAGTTGCATATTTGAATGGCTTTGATCCTAATAATCCACATGATGCAGAACTAGCCAGAGAAATTTATTTATTTTCATTGGGATTTGATAAAGCTGCTGTTGCAGGTGTGCAAGCTATGATGAATAGGGCTGCTCAAATTGCAGGAAAATCTGGAGCAAAATCAAATCCAGTTCTTAAACTGATCATGGTCGTTGCATCAAAATTAGCACCCAAAATGACAACTAAACAAGCCGCAAAATTTATTCCTGTTGTTGGTGGTATCTTGGGTGGGGGTATTAATTTTGCATTTGCTAAATATGCATCAAGTGAAATTCAGAAAAGATATAAAGAAGAGTTTTTTAGAAAAATGCAAACAGAATCTATAAATTCTTAATTTTATAAGTTCATACGTTCTAGGAGAGTGAAAATGGGGTTTTGGAATAGTGTTTCTAGTCTTGCAAAAGGTGCAGGTCAAGCTATGCAGGAAAAAATGAAAGAACAACAATATGAGGCATGGCGAAAGTTTCAAAGCCTTCCAGCAGAAAGGTTAATTGATTATATAGGGCAACATGAAGGTGGGACATCAAGAGCATTAGCTATTTTAGCATTATCATTAAAAAATCGTTCTGCCGCACAACGTTTTGTAGATGATAGTACTAAAAGCTCACTTGAGCACATGAGAAAGAGGTTGGCTTTAGAGGAGCATAAGGATGCTGAAGAACAGCGGCGTGCTATTGATTCATTATTTAGAGGGTATTAAGACTATTCAACAATGGTGTTTTAGTTCTTCTAAAATTAACATAATACACGTTATGCGAAGTCAAAAATGGGAGCTCTAAGCTCCCATTTTTAGTCTTTAATGCGCTTTTTCGCTTCGTCATAAACTATGCTGTCAGCTCGTTTCCCAACCGTAATGAGCAAGATAACTACCTGATCATCTTTAACTTGATAAACTAGTCGGACTCCAGCCTTTAATAATTTAATTTTGTAGCAACCTGCAAGATCACCTCTAAGCATATTCTTTGGAATATGCGGCTGCTCTATGACCTTGGCAAGTTTTTTCTTAAATTGATCTCTAATAGCACTAGGAAGCTTTTCCCATTCAGCTGTGAAGTCCTTATGACGTAAAAGCTTATAAGTCATCTAAAGTAATTTCCTCAAACATTTCTTTAGGATCATTAATACGTTTACGAACAATCGCTAATAGCTCGGTATCCTCTTCTGAGAGTAAGGCTTTTTGTACAGGGAGTTTCCCAGTCGCTGCAATGTATTCAAGGACATTTGTAAAAAACTCAGTAGGTGCAATACCTTGTTCTCTTAGAACTGAATAAGATTTTTCTTTAAGGGCTTCATCGACCCTGAAGTTAACAGTAGCCATTATTTTTCCTATTTATTGAATGCATAGGAATATTGTAATGCAAGTTGCATTACATGGCTAGTTCGTATAATCGCCATTATGTTAAATGGAGAGAAAATTAGTCTAAAATTCTTATATATTCTTTTTGTACCCCAGTTAAGATACTCACAAGTTGTTTCTTTAAATTATCAGCATCTTCTTTATAATCAGTATTCCAATCATTCCATTCAGTTGGTCTGTTAGCTAAATCCCAATCGCATAAAGCTAACCCATTTATTACTTCCATATCGAAAATTAAAGTACCTAATTGCTCCTGCATTTCTATAGGGAAATTATCTTTAAAACCATCGTAAATATTTTCAACATTTTTCGTAAATTCAGCATAGTGGTAATGAGTTTCTGTGGATCTCGAATAGTTCTGTACAAATTCTAAAAGTTCATTCATTTTATTTTCCCTTACCATCAATTTTCCCATGCGATACTGTAACCACATCGCCTCGTTTATTAGTTACCACTGTGACTGATGGTTTTGCTGCAACTCGTGGTGTGCCACTATTTTCTCCACCTGCTCTACCCATGAAAAAATTTATCAATGGTGTATTAATAGAAACAGCATTCCAAAATCAATTTAATGATCATAGGAATAACGTAAATTGAAGAAAAAAATTGGAATTTTTATCATCCTTATAGGCCTAATTATGGTAATAGCTGCTAATTTTGAAAAGAAATATGAAACTCAGATCAGTATTGACTTAGATGAAGATATAAGGAAAGATAATTTAAAAATAATAATAAATACATATGGTTATTTACTAGATGGTTATGAGCCAAGTAAACATATTGGTCAGACAAATACGTATTTATTTTTATATAAGGATGCTCAGATTCAAGATTATAGAAATACTAAAATCAATAAATATAGTGATTATTATATCTACGCTAAATATGGAAATAAGTATGCAAAAATGAAGTATACAAACTCTTTAGTTATGGGAAATAATGAAACTTCTATAAAAATTTTTATTAAAAAATTTAATAATTTATATTACATTTCTTCAAGTAATATAACACCCAGTATTGAAGCTATTTCAGAAAATTCCTTTAAAGACATAGATGCTTTCAAGAGTAATAAGCATGACATTAAGATGTTAGGCTATCTAGATAAGCCTTAATTATTATGTTTACCTTAAGTCTAATTTATGAATTTTTTTATAAATGCTTAATATTAATTTCCTGTTGGAAAGCCATGAAACATCCATTGTATTCCCAATAAGATTACTAAAATGAGGATCACCCAAACAATAATCTTTAACATATACATTTTGTAAGTTTTCCTAAAATTAACATAATACACGTTATACGAAGTTGAAAAATTGAGGTATATAATTAATTTTTATGTATTTTTTTAAAATTTAAAGCCTAGACTTCGGTCTAGGCTTTTTCAATTGATATAGTCAGTCTAAATTAGATAATAAATTATCCAGTTCCTTCATTTGTGCTTTATTTGAGGTATTAAATCTAGTTTCACCGTAGCATATTACTGAGTAGTCATCTTTGGCGTCATCTTTGCAGCTAGTAAGATACTCTTGTACATACGCTGCCGATTTTATATCTGACAGTGGGAACTCATTTTTTCCAAGTACTGAATTAACATAGTTAATATCATGATAATCCTCTTTATACTTCATAACTAAATCTTGAGTATCATTAAAATATACTTCTAGATTCTTACTCTCCAAAGAATGTACATCGTCTGGAAGCACAATATAAAAATTAGTATTTAAAGTGTCATTTAGCATTTTCGTGATCCTATCAATTGATAATTCTGACCAATCAATAGCAGTCAGATGTGATTTATATACAAATATTTTTTCAATAGAGAGAGAGCGTTTTAAATCTTTTTCGAGAAGATTTTTCTTATTAACATATAGGTTTAAAAGTCTTTTACTTTCAAACCCATAGTATAGAGCTATCAAATTATGGGCATGAGAAAGACCTAAGTTAAATCCTAAAGATTCAAACTTTTTAATTAGTAAATAGGCTTTTTCTGAAAATAAAGCTAGACGCTTCTTTGAGTTTTCTTGAGGCATAACTATTCCTATAAACCGTAAGATTTTTTCCCAGTGAACCATTATTTCAGGGTAATCATACGTATAGAAAAGCTATTTTTAAGATGAAATTAGTCCCGATATCGGTAGGTTCTACTCATGGAGGACAAGACCATGAATATTAGCCTATAAAATTATTAATTGATTGTCAACTGAAGCTAGATAGACATAATTTTATTGCGAATTTTTAGGTATATAACAATCGATTATTGAATATTTCTAAAATTAACATAATACACGTTATACGAAATTCTTGAAATTTTACTATAAGTATCAATATCTTATTGAAAACCGTTCCAGTAAACAGCATATTGGAACGGTTTTTATATTACTATTCAACCAATACGCTTATAACTTATTCAAAATCAGAAGAGTTTGTTTAGCCCATCTACGCTATCTGCTTTAGACGCTATAACCTAGCCTCAACTTTTTATTGAGGCTCTATTCCAAAAACACTGATTTTTCAAAGCGCCTGAATTGCATAGCATAGAACCAATTCTTCAGCGAGTTTCGCCATGATTTGGTTCGTCATCACAGTTTTTGCAATTGCAGGTCTGATTAAAGGCACGATTGGGTTAGGCCTGCCTGCGGTATCGATGGGCTTACTTACCATTGTGATCAGTCCATTTCAGGCAGCCACATTATTAATCATTCCATCTATGGTCACCAACTTTTGGCAACTATTTGCTGAAGGGCAGGTATTGCGCCTAATTCAACGCTTTTGGCCCTTGTTACTTGGGATTATCGTCGGTTCAATTTGGAGTATTTTTCCAACTTTAGGACATGGTGAATTTAAAAGTGAAGCTTTACTGGGGGGCATGTTGGCACTATACGGACTGTATGGGCTTTGTGCCAAAAGCTTGCCGAACTTTGCACCACATGAAAAATGGCTATCTCCAATGATCGGTTATCTTGGTGGAGCGCTGACTGTTGCGACAGGTGTGGTGGTGATCCCTGTGGTGCCATATTTGCAAGGTTTGCAACTGAAACGCGATGATCTCGTACAGTCACTCGGTTTGGCCTTTACCACGTCGACTATTTGTTTGGCAGTGTTCTTACAGCAAAATCCTGTGGAAGATCTTCCGATTGATTATGCCATGTCAGCCATGGCACTGGTTCCTGCGCTCATTGGTATGTGGGCAGGGAAAAAAATCCGTTACCGCATTCCAGAACAAAAATTCCGTAAGGTGTTTTTTATCGGGTTGATTGCCCTCGGTGGCTATATGATGCTGCACCAGTTTGGCGTGATTTAAAGCCTAGACTTGGCCATCTAAAGTAGATTTTTGTGACAGTAAAAACTGACTAAAATGCTGATAATTTAAGGGTAAATCATCAAAATTACGTGCGGTGAGGAGCAATTTTCGATTGGCCCAGTCACCGCTGAGCTCAACTTGTGCAAAGGCATACAAACTTATTAATCGTTGGGCCGCACGTTTTGGTATGATGGCAATGCCCACACCATTCGCCACCACTTGCGCGATCGCGGCAAAGTTCGGCAAACGTAGCCGATACTGAATTTCACAGCCGAATAATTTGGCTTGAGCCTCGATCGATTGTTGCAAGGAATGATATTGCATCAAACCGACAAAGGAATAATTTAAAATCTCTGCGGGTTTGACGCTAGATATCGAGGCCAATTCATGGGTTATAGGGCAGATCAGAACCAAAGGATCATCTGCAAACTCAAGTGTCTGTAGTTGTTCGGATTTAAAGAAACCAGAAATTAAGCCCAGTTGTGCATTACCTTGCTCTATCGCTGCAATGATGTCTTTAGACTCGGCTTCATGCAGCTCAATTTGTGTGTTGGGATTTTCTAGCAAATAGCGCGGTAGCAAGACCGGTAAATATTCACTTTGTGCAGATGAATTACACCATAAGGTCATATTGGAACTTAGCCCATGGGCAAAGGGCCGCATAGCGTGTTCTAATTGTTGCCCCTCACCTAAGATGCGCTGCGCATGTTCAACCAAGGTTTGACCGGCAAGAGTCAGTTTGACCCCTTTGGCTTGGCGAGTGAACAGAGCCGTGCGGTAATGCTGTTCGAGTTTTTTAATCCGTTCACTGGCTGCTTGTAGCGAGATGGCAGAACGAGCAGCGCCTTTGGTCAGACTGCCGCTGTCTACAATGTGCAGCACCAATTGAAGGTCGAACAAATCCAGTCGCATATGGTGTATTCCTTAGCTAATGCCTTATCTTACCGAAAGAGCAGCTATAAAAAAAAGCGACCTTTCGGCCGCTTTTCAAATGAATGTTGTATTCTTTTTTAAATGCTTTGGAGGCTTATTCTGATTTATCGCCCAAGCTAAAGAACCAATTCAAAATCAGCGCTGCAAATGTAGCAGTACCAATACCACCTAAGTTGAAGTTACCGAATTGAAGTGCAAAGTCACCTGTACCTAAAATAATCGTGACTGCTGCCACCATCAGGTTTTTGTTTTTTGAAAAATCAACTTTGTTTTCAATCCAAATTTTCGCACCTGCAATGGTAATTAGACCAAATACAACAATCGATGCACCTGTCAAAATGGCTTGCGGAATGGTATGAATAATCGCACCAAACTTTGGAGAAAGACCAAGGAAGATGGCGAATACACCTGCAAATACAAACACGATGGTCGAGTAAACACGCGTTACTGCCATCACACCAATATTTTCGCCATAAGTGGTCATACCCGGACCGCCGACACCGCCTGAAAGTGTGGTTGCAACACCATCTGCAACGAAGGCTTTACCAATGTGCGGATCAAGATTTTCGCCTGTCATCGCGCCCACAGCTTTAATGTGACCTAAGTTTTCAGCCACCAAAATCAAAGCAATCGGTGCAATGATGAGCATGGCATTGAAGTCAAACACGGGTGAATGGAAGTGCGGAACACCAAACCAAGCCGCTTCTTGTACGGGAACGAAATTGATTGGTGTGCCATGACCCATGACATTGGAAATGATGTAATACACCAAGTAAGCGAGTAGAAGGCCAACTAAGAGTAATAGACGTTGTAATAAACCTTTGGTGAACACAGCAATTGAACCCATACATAGTACGGTTACTAAAGCCATCCACATATTAAAGTTATTACCGGCAACCCCTTTAATGGTCACTGGAGCAAGGTTGAGACCAATGATCATCACCACTGCACCTGTAACGACAGGTGGCATGAGTTTTTCAATCCAACGGGTACCCGTTGCCATCACGATAAAACCAAAAATGGCATATAAAATACCGCAGGCCATAATCCCGCCAGCAGCCATCGCGATATTGGCATTTGGCGCGCCAGTACCTGACGCTGCATAACCTGTTGCGGCAATGACCACACCAATAAAGGCAAAGCTTGAGCCCAAATAACTTGGTACACGACCACCAGTCATAAAGAAGAACAAGATGGTACAGATGCCCGACATTAAAATTGCAAGATTGGCATCAAAGCCCATCAAAAATGGCGCAAGGACCGTTGCACCAAACATTGCAAAGGCATGTTGTATCCCCAATACAACACTTTGCACCGGAGGTAGGTACTCATTTGTACCTACAGGACGTGCATCAATATTGCCTTCGTACGGGCGCCATTTGGGAAACCAATTGGACATAAAATGAGCACTCAATAGATAAATTGTGCACATCATACTCTTGTTTTTTAGAAGATTTAATCTCTTTTAAAAATATTTTGTTCAAACTAATTACATGACTTTACATGTAAATTTACCAAATGGTAAAAGTTTTAAGGGTGTAAAAAAGGCATTAAATCATGCAATTAATCAAATAGGATAAGAGTCAATACTTCATAAATTTTTCTTATTTTATATATTCCAAAATAAATTAAAACCAATATGACTGGTCAAAAAAAAAGCACACGGTTCTGTGTGCTTTTTGAAAACTTGGAAGATTTAGCCAGTGTTACGCAAACCTGCCGCAATACCCGCGATGCTGACCATCAACGCATGGTCGACTGGGGTATTTTCAGCTTGACGCTCGGCAAGGTATGCACGGCGGCGTTTCATTAGCTCGGCTTGTAGTAAATGTAGCGGCAATAAATAAGGCTTACGCACCTTCATGGATTGGTCGAGCACATCGTTACTGCTGAGTAATTTCGATTCACCTTTGAGTGCTAATAGCGTTTGTACCGCATCACGTAAACGCTGACGTAACTCTTCGCCCAACTGTTTGAGGTCTGCGTCATCAGTCAGATGAGACTCATAATACAGCGCCACATGACCATCGGCTTTGGACAAGACCATTTCCAACATATCAATCAGGGTTTGGAAATACGGCCATTGCTCTAACATTTCTTCGAGTGTCTGCTTTTGACCTTGATCAATCACTTGATTAATCGCAGCACCAGTACCGAGCCAAGCAGGTAGCATCAAACGGATTTGCGTCCATGCGAACACCCAAGGAATCGCACGTAATGACTCAATTCCACCGCTAACTTTACGTTTGGCTGGGCGTGATCCGAGCGGTAACATTTGTAGTTCCAGTTCTGGCGTTACAGTCCGTAGGTATTTTACAAAATGCGAATTTTCACGCACGGTTTGACGATACACCTGTACCGACAGATCCGTCATGCTGTGCATGAGCTGACGCCATTCCTGTTTCGGTTCAGGCGGTGGTAATAAGGTCGCTTCTAAGGTCGCTGCGGTGTAAATTTCTAAGTTTTGTAAGGCAATGCCTTCTAATCCAAACTTGAAGCGAATCATTTCCCCTTGTTCTGTGACACGGATTGCACCTGAAATCGAACCTGGTGGCTGTGAAAATAGGGCTTGCTGTGTCGGCGCACCACCACGGCTGATTGAACCGCCACGGCCATGGAATAATGTCAGTTGTATATCATGTTTTTTCGCAACTGCGGTTAATTCTTCCTGTGCACGATACTGCGCCCAGTTTGCCGACATAAAGCCCGCATCTTTGGCTGAGTCTGAATAGCCAATCATCACCTCGTGTTTACCCTGAATATGCTGCTTATACCAATGCATATTGAATAGGGTATTCATGGTACGGGCGGCACCATCCAAATCTTTTAAAGTTTCAAACAGTGGCACAACGCGTAGCGCTTGTTTGATGCCCGCTTCTTTTTGCAGTAACAATACGGCCAAGACATCACTCGGATGCTCTGCCATGGAAATAATATAAGCCCCTAAACTTTCAGGTGGTTGCTCTGCCAAAGTCCGCATGGTTGCAAAGACTTCTTGTACATCCGGATGTTCAATCAGGCTTTGTTTTGGCTCATTTAAAAACTTCGGTAGCAGTGGACGTTTGCTTTGCAGTTCCTGAATCAAGAAGTTTTGACGGGCTTGCTCCGTCCATGTTTCAAAATTGCCTAAACCTAAATATTCAGTAATGGCAGAAATCGCTTGGCGATGACGTGTGGATTCCTGACGAATATCTAATTTGAGTAATTCGATACCGAAACAATTCACTCGATGAATAAAGTCGAGTAACTGACCATTGGCAATTTCAGGTAAACCGCTGTCAATCAGTGAACGGTAGCAAACCAATAGTGGATCGAGCAGCTCATGTCGGCTTTTAATGACTTGACTGTCATCAGCATCTTCGCCACGGAGTTTCAGTGCCAACCAGTTACGCGTCGCTTTGAGGCGTTCACGCGCATCACGCAGGTATTCACGATAGGGTTCAGGGTGGAAATGGCCTAAGGCATCACTAAGCTCTTTACTACATTCTTGAATAGAGAGTTCCCAACGCAGGTCTTCCATATCGCGTAAATACAGGTCGGCAGCTTTCCAACGTGAAAGCCAAAGCACTTCTTGAGTAATGTTATGGGTGACGTTTGGGTTGCCATCACGGTCACCGCCCATCCAAGATGCAAAGCGCACAGGGGAAACATTTAAAGGCAACGTCTTGCCACAATGATCTTGAACCATGCCATCCAATTCACGCATGAATTTGGGTACAGCATTCCACAAGGTCTGTTCGATGGTTGTGAAACCCCATTTGGCTTCGTCGACAGGCGTCGGGCGATGTTGACGAATTTCATCTGTTTGCCATGCCGAGCAAATCAGTTGTTTTAAATCATCCAGTACGGCTTTGCGTTCGCGTGGCGTAAGTTTTTGTTGATCCATTTTAAACAGGCAATCATTAATCCCATCATATTTCTGGATCAAGGTACGGCGGCTGACTTCAGTTGGATGTGCAGTCAGGACCAGTTCAATTTTTAATTCACAGATTTGTTGGAACAGTTGTTCTGCACTGATGTTATTGCTTTTAAATTTTTCAAATAAATGATCCAGTGGATTCGGTGAGGGTGCCTGCTCATCAAACTCACTTTGGCGACGGCTACGCACAACATTGTACTGTTCGGCAATATTGGCAAAGTTGAGAAAGTGCGTAAATGCACGGGTCAGTGGCAGAATTTCTTCATCTTTTAAATTTAAAAATAATTGTTCTAACTGTTTTTCAGCTTCAACTTGTCCATCGCGCGCGCCTTTAGACAAAGCACGAATTTGCTCTACCTGATTAAACAAATCTTGTCCTGCATGCTGCTTTAGGGTTTCACCCAATAAATTGCCCAGTAAGCGCACGTCTTCACGTAATGGAGCATCAATTTGTTGAATCATTGGTTATTTCTCCGTGTATTCCTGTCTCGACTATACCCCGAAAGTGCTGTGGCAAAAGGGGGTACAGACAAAAGTCGGATGACTTTTCTAGGTAAATGAGCAATAGCTATGCCATTTGTTTCAGTTTAGCGTTGAAATATTTCAGAAAATGCTTAGCTCTGCGTGCTGAGTTGATATTTCAGCATAAAGATTTCGATGGCAGAGTGAATAATGGCTTGCCGCTCTGCTGCTTCAGGTACTGGGCGCATGCCCAATAAAACCTCTTGATGGCGTAGTCCCATCAGTAGCGACACAATCAGTTCAGTTTGTCGGGCAGGGTGATCCTGCTGAATGAAATTTAAAGCTGCTGCATCTTGAAAAAAGTTTTCCCAGACTTGGCGCATTTTTAAATGTGAGGCACGGAAAAACTGTTCCACCAAAGGACTGTGTTCGGCAGCCAACTCCAAAAGTAATAAATCCAGTTTAATGGCTTCAGGCAAATTCATGATGTTCAGCCCCAACTCACAAATTTCAACGAAAGCCTGCATAAAATGACTTTCGCTGTGCAGATGTCGCGGGCGGGTATTCAAAATATATTCACAGGTGTCTTCAATTGCACTGGTAAATAAAGTGGCTTTGCCCTGAAAATGGTTATAGACCGTCAGTTTGGTGACCCCTGCATGTTGCGCAATCTGATTCATGCTGCAACCGTGATAGCCCATTTCTAAAAATAATTGTTTTGCAGACTCTAAAATCCGTTGTCGTTTTTCTAAGTCTTTCGGGCGGCCGACATTCATTTGCTGAAAAAATTCCAAAAAAGGCGAAAAGGTCATTGATTTCGGATAATTAATCTAATTAATGTACCGCATGGTTTATTAATTAAAAAATAACCAAATTAATTGAATAATATTCTGCCCTAAAAAAGACTTTTTATTAAGAGCGAACTTCATGAGTACGATTAAGACCACAGTTGTCAGCATGATTATCGTTTGCAGTGTGACCTTATGGGGATGCAGCAAGGATAAAGCCCAAACGGAACAGGAAGTGCCATTTGTGATGGTAACTCAGCCGGGCGCCACACATTTTGAACAAAAAAGTTATGCGGGCAATGTACAAGCACGCCAGCAAACAGCTTTAGCTTTTCGGGTTGGCGGTCAAATCACTGAGCGCTATGTCGATGTTGGAGACCAAGTCCGAGTCGGGCAAGTCTTGGCAAAATTAGACGTCAAAGATGCACAGTTGCAACTGAATGCAGCACAAGCACAGCTTGAAAGTGCGCGTTCCGCTGCACAGATTGCTGAAGATGAACTAAAACGCTTTAAGCAATTATTGCCAGTCAATGCTGTGAGTCGTTCGCAGTACGATGCGGTGGAAAACCAATATAAAGCGGCACAGTCGAACTTAAAGCAAGCGCAATCCAATTATGATGTGAGTCGTAATCAGACCGGTTATAACCAATTAATTGCCAATAAAAATGGGGTCATTACTGAACGTAATATTGAGATTGGTCAAGTGATTGCAGCAGGACAACCAGCTTTTCAATTGGCGATTGCAGGTGAACGTGACGTGGTCATTGGTGTGCCTGAACAGGCTGTTGCTGAAATTAAAACAGGGCAGGATGCATGGGTTACCTTGTGGTCGAAACCACAGGAAAAATTTGCAGGCTATGTACGTGAAATTAGTCCTGCTGCCGATCAGTCTCGTACTTATAGTGTCAAAGTGGCATTACGTGAAGGCAATAGCGCCATTCAACTGGGGCAAAGTGCACGGGTATTTTTAACCAAAGCACAGCAGAATGTTTTGCATGTGCCGTTATCGAGTGTGTCTGCGAGTGGTCAGCAGGCGTATGTGATGGTGGTCAATGCAGATAATACGGTACGTAAAGTTCCAGTAAGTTTAGGCGAATATGGACGTGATAGCGTGCCCGTACTCAGTGGTTTGCAAGCAGGGGATTTTGTGGTGGTTGGCGGCGTGCATTTGCTCCACGAAAAACAAAAAATACAACCTGTTGATCGTGAAAATCGAGCGGTACACATTCAGGCAGGAGTTAAATAATGAATTTTAACTTGTCTGAGTGGGCATTGAAAAATAAAGGATTAATCCTTTATTTTATGATTCTGCTGGGCATCGTTGGGATATTTTCTTATTCCAAATTGTCGCAGAGTGAAGACCCGCCATTTACCTTTAAAGTCATGGTGATTCAGACCTATTGGCCTGGTGCAACAGCCAAAGAAGTTTCGCTACAGGTCACCGATCGGATTGAAAAAGAACTGATGACCACGGGGCAGTATGAACGCATTATGGCATATTCACGTCCGGGTGAATCCATGGTGACCTTTGTAGCCAAGGACAGTTTACGTTCGCAGCAAGTCCCCGATGTTTGGTACACCGTGCGTAAAAAGGTCAATGATATTCGCCATCAATTACCATCTGGTGTGCAAGGTCCTTTCTTTAATGATGAGTTTGGTGACACCTTCGGTAATATCTATGTGCTCACCGGCAAAGACTTTGACTATGCCACCATGAAGGAATATGCCGACCGTTTACAGCTCCAGTTACAACGAGTCAAAGACGTTGCGAAAGTGGATTTGATTGGTCTACAAGATCAAAAAGTTTGGATTGAAATTTCCAACACCAAAGCTACGCAAATGGGCATACCTGTGACGGCGATTCAACAAGCCTTGCAGCAGCAAAACACAGTTGCCAGTGCCGGCTTTTTTGAAACCAATTCAGACCGGATTCAAGTGCGTGTCAGCGGCAATTTACAAAACATTGATGAACTGCGTCAGATGCCTTTATTGGTGAATGGTCGAACCATTCAATTGGGTGATGTAGCAGATGTACATCGGGGCTTTAGTGATCCACCACAGCCGCGTATGCGTTTTATGGGTGAAAATGGTTTAGGCATTGCCGTGTCGATGCGTAAAGGTGGCGACATTCTGGCTTTGGGTAAAAACCTTGAAACAGAATTTGCCCGCTTGCAAAAAACCTTGCCCTTGGGCATGGAACTAAAAAAAGTGTCGGATCAGCCTGTAGCCGTGAAGCGCAGCGTCAATGAGTTTATGAAAGTCCTCGCTGAAGCCGTGATTATCGTTCTGTTGGTAAGCTTCTTCTCTTTGGGTTTCCGTACGGGACTGGTTGTAGCATTTTCCATTCCCTTGGTCTTGGCAATGACCTTTGCCGGTATGCAGATGTTTGATGTCGGTTTGCACAAGATTTCTTTAGGAGCATTGATTCTCGCACTCGGTTTATTGGTGGATGATGCGATTATTGCTGTCGAAATGATGGCGATCAAAATGGAGCAGGGCTATAGCCGATTACAAGCCGCCGGACATGCATGGCGGACGACTGCATTTCCAATGCTGACAGGAACACTGATTACTGCGGCAGGCTTTTTGCCGATTGCCACAGCCGCATCGAGCACAGGGGAATACACTCGCTCGATTTTCCAAGTGGTCACTATTGCATTGGTGGTGTCATGGTTTGCAGCAGTGCTGTTTGTACCCTATTTGGGGGATAAATTACTACCCGACTTCAACAAAGATTTGGTACAAAAAGCCCCATGGTATCAGCGCCTGTGGGCACGTTTGCGCAAACAACCTGAACCTCAGCCGATGGTGCATCATGCCGGCGAACATCACGATCCTTATCAGTCGCCGTTTTATCAACGTTTCCGTGGGTGGGTCGATACTTGTGTGACCTATCGGAAAACGGTGATTGCCGCGACGGTTGGCATCTTTGTTTTATCGATTTTAATGTTTAAAACCGTACCACAGCAGTTCTTCCCACCGTCAAACCGTGCTGAAATTTTAGTGGATTTAAAGCTTGAAGAAGGTGCATCTCTGAAAGCCACAGAAGCGGCCGTAAAAAAAGTCGAAGCGTTCTTGTCGAAAAAACAAGGCATTGATAATTTTGTGGCTTATGTGGGGACAGGTTCGCCGCGGTTTTATTTACCTCTAGATCAGCAGTTACCCCAAGCCAGTTTTGCTCAGTTTGTGGTATTGGCTTCATCTTTAGATGATCGCAATGAGATCCGTCAGTCATTAGCAGAAGAAATTCGTAAGCTTTTACCTGAAGTACGTACTCGGGTTTCACTTTTAGAAAATGGTCCACCTGTGGGTTATCCATTGCAGTTCCGCGTGTCGGGTGAAGATCTGAGCTTGGTGCGTGAGTGGGCACAACGTGTGTCTGCAAAAGTCAGTCAAAACCCGAACACTACCAACGTGCATTTGGATTGGGGTGAGCCAAGCAAAGTCATTAAACTGGACATCGACCAAGATCGCGCACGTCAAATGGGGGTTTCCAGTCTAGATCTGTCCAATTTCCTGAATAGTTCAATCAGTGGTGCAGTGATTAATCAGTATCGTGAGAAACGAGAGCTGATTGAAATTCGGATGCGTGGTGATCAAGCGGAGCGATTGGATGTCGGTTCGCTCAGCAGTTTGGCAGTACCGACCAGCAATGGTGGTTCAGTGCCATTGGCGCAGATTGCGAAAATTGAGTATAGCTTTGAAGAAGGTTTGATTTGGCATCGTAACCGTTTACCGACCATTACTGTGCGCGCGGATATTCGCAGTAAATTGCAACCTGCAACGGTGGTGGGTGAGTTAAAAGATTCATTTGATCAGCTACGTGCAGAGATGCCGAATGGTTATCTACTCGAAGTAGGCGGCACTGTGGAAGAGTCAGCACGAGGTCAAACTTCTGTAAATGCGGGCATGCCATTATTTCTCGCAGTTGTCATGACTTTGTTGATGATTCAATTACGCAGCATGTCACGGGCGATGATCGTATTTTTAACTGCACCTTTGGGCATTATTGGCGTGGTGTTATTCCTGTTGTTGTTCAATAAACCCTTTGGTTTTGTGGCGATGCTCGGCACGATTGCACTGTCAGGAATGATTATGCGCAATTCACTGATTTTGATTGATCAGATTGAACAAGATATTCAGTCCGGGGAGTCGGCTTGGGATGCGATTATCAATGCGACGGTACGTCGTTGCCGTCCCATTGTGTTGACTGCATTGGCCGCTGTATTGGCGATGATTCCACTTTCTCGCAGTATTTTCTTCGGTCCAATGGCCGTGGCGATTATGGGTGGATTGATCGTGGCGACCCTGCTGACCTTGTTCTTTTTACCTGCGTTATATGCACAGTGGTTTAAAGTGAAAAAAACTCAGCAGAATCCTTAAAAGTGTCATAATATTGGGTGCGAAATATTGAATTTTTCTCTATAGTAGCACCTGATCTACAAAGACATTTTTAAAAAGTAAAACAACCACAAGTGCAGCGCGGCATATTGTGGTGTACGGGGTTGAATCACAGATGACAGCAGAGAGTTTAGCTAAGTATCGCCGTTATGTTGCGATTTCTTATGTCTTCATGTTTTTCGCTTTATTTACCCTGATTAGTGGTGTATTTGCCTACGGCTTTGCACGCAAAGTGACTCAAATCGATTCTGCAGAAGTTTGGCTCCAAGCCCAAGCGCTTTGGGTCATGCGCACCGTCGTGATTTATTCCATGATGGCCATTTTTGCCGCACTGTGGTTTATTCCTTTATTTTTCTATTATTGGGACACCTATCTTTGGGTGACTGCATGCACGGTAATTGGTGTGGTCTTTGCTGCGATTGCCTTTTTGTATTTATTAAATGCATGGATCCAAGGTCTATCCAAATTCGTTAAAAATAAGGCTGTTTTCTAAGTCGATTTATTTTTTTCCTGCCTACCCCTTGAAAAAATGGTTTGATTCCCCAATTTCAGACCACAGTTAAGTATTAAATTAAATTCCGTGAGGAGCATCGCCAGACATGGCTAAACGTGATTATTATGAGGTTTTAGGTGTATCTAAAACCGCAAGTGATGATGAAATTAAAAAAGCCTACCGTAAGTTGGCGATGAAGTATCACCCTGACCGTAATCCAGATAACCCAGAAGCTGAAGAAAAATTCAAAGAAGCTGCAGAAGCATATGAAGTTTTATCGGACAGCGAAAAACGTAGTATGTATGACCGTATGGGACATCAAGCTTTTGAAGGCGGCATGGGCGGCGGCGGTGGCTTCGGTGGCGGATTTGGCGCAGAAGATATCTTTAGTCAGTTTGGCGACATTTTCGGTGGCGCATTTGGCGGTGGTGGCCGTGGTGGTCAGCAACGCGCACGCCGTGGTTCAGACTTACGCTATGTCATGGAGCTTACCCTTGAGGAAGCTGTGAAGGGCGTGAAAAAAACCATTACCTTTACTGCGCCAGCGCCATGTGATGCCTGTGATGGTAAAGGATCTAAAAATCCGAATGACGTTGAAACCTGTAAAACCTGTCATGGTGCCGGTCAAGTGCGTATGCAACAGGGCTTCTTCTCTGTGCAGCAAACCTGTAGCACCTGTCGTGGTCAAGGTAAAATCATTAAGAACCCATGTAATAAATGTCATGGTTCAGGGGTTTCTGACCGTCAGCAAACTTTAGAGGTGACCATTCCTGCAGGTGTGGACAATGGCGACCGCGTACGTTTAAGTGGCAAAGGCGAGGCGATCCGTGATGGCCAAGCAGGCGACTTATATGTAGAAGTGGTGGTACGTGAACACGAAATCTTCCAACGTGATGGCGCTGACCTATATATGGATGTGCCTGTAAGCATTGCAGATGCTGCATTGGGTAAAGAAATTCAAATTCCGACACTCGATGGTCGTGTGAGCTTGAAAGTACCTGAAGGGACTCAAACTGGTAAATTGTTCCGCTTACGTGGTAAAGGTGTGAAGCCTGTACGTACCAGCATGACCGGTGACTTACTCTGCCGTATCGTGGTGGAAACGCCTGTGAACTTAACGGCTCGTCAACGTGAATTGTTGAAAGAGTTACAAGACACGATGGATGGCGATGACAATAAATCATCTCCGAAGAAAAAATCATTCTTCGACCGTTTGTTTGATTAATTGAAATGATTTGCTTGAGTTCGCTGTGATGTGAACTCAGGTATAAAAAAGCCTGCATAATTGCAGGCTTTTTTATTGAGCGTTTTAAGGTTTCGGCTGTGCTGTAGGCGGTAATAAACTCTCATAGCTCATGTCGAGCCTATAGATATTTTTAAGACGCTGTAGCTGATGACGTGCTTCAGCCTCACGACCATTAAATGCCAATAAACGTGCATATTTAATGATGTGGTATTTCGCTGGATAGCTGCGAACCAATTTTTCAGTATCCTGAATGGTTTGTTCAGAAACGATGGAATATGGATTTAAACGAATAATCGCTACCCGATGTCTAAATTCCGTGAGTAAATAGATCGGCGCATGGTTGGTGATTTTCTCCGGTGTTTTTTCATATTTTGATGCCTGACCCAGCTGAATCGCTGCATTGGCATAATCGCGATAAATCACCGTAATCAGCACGGCGCCAATCACGAAAACAATGCGGATAAACCACGGAGACAGACTCAATGTAGCCGTCTGTGATTTCGCTGCTTGAAGAATGCCGATAATAAAACCCGCAGGCAGTAAGAAGTATGCGTAGTTTTGCGGAAACTCCAACATGGCATGAATAACGAAGACACCGACCATCAATAGGCCAATCACAGATAATGCAGACTTGGCTAACTTCTGTAATTGGATGCCCCAATAAGCGAAATAGGCCAAGAACGGCACACCAATAATGGCGCCATTCCACAATAAGAAATCCAAAATAAAGTTGTGTGAGCTACGAATCCATACAGGCCCTTGTACCGTGTCCGAGATCGAGACAAACGCGCTACTGGTTTGATGCCAACCATAGCCAAACCAAGGCTGTGCAGCTACGGCATGCGCCATTTGTTGCCAAATGGCTAAACGAGACATATCTCCACTAGCACGTTCGGCTACGTCACGACTTTCTTGAATATTCATGTCGGATATTTGGCTCATGATTTGACTTAATTTTGGCATCAATACAATCAGTGCCACAAAGCCCATAAACCAGGCCAAGCTGTAAAACCAGCGAAGACGGATATAATCTTTGTACTGTGCATAAGCCAAATAGACTAGGACACAGATACTTGCCACCCAAGAGGTGCGAGATTGGCTGAGCGCGACCCCAATTAAAATAGGAATTGCACAAGCGACCAAATAGCGGGTTTTAACTTTTTGCTGTTCATAAACATATAAGCAGGCTAACAAGGACATGAGCAGAAACGTGGCCATGTTATTTGGCTGAGCAAAGTTTGCAAATGGGCGCGTAGTTCCACTAATTTTCATCACAAAAGGAAGAAACGAGTCGAAATCTAACCACTGACATATTGCGATGAGCCCCGTCATGACCCCAGAAGCAACAAAGGTATAGCTCAGGTATAGGAAAGTTCTTTCGCGTTTTTCCGTACCTTGCGAGAGGCTAAAACCAAGATTGATACACAGCCAAAAGCTGAATACAAACAGCATACAGAGCAAGGCGATACTAAAATAATATACCTGCCCAAAAGCCAGTTGGATGAAGGGAATCAGCGCTAAGAGCAACAGGGGCAAGGAAATTTTTGCCACCATGAGCTTTTCTTTAAAGAACGTTGCCGCTAAAGCAAACAGGGCAAAGAAGGTATAAAGCTCACCGGTATACGTGGCCCAAGGTCGGTAATGAATCGGAATCAGCCATGCCAGTGCAATACAGACTGCCGCACAAAGATACAATAGGGTTTTCATGAATATTCAAGATCAATAGAACGCGCCTATCATACCGTGAAAATGCCTAAACTTGGTGAGGGAATAGTCAGCGTCTGTCGTAGAAGTTGATTTGCACAATGACTCCAGAAAATGCAGGATTTTTTTGTTTGTAACTTAGCCTGCGCATGGAGTTTTGATATAGTAAGACCAATTTCGAATCAACATTAGGAAAATGTTATGTCAGCAGCTCCACGTATTGGTATCTTGGGCGCAGGCGGTCGTATGGGACGCATCTTAATTCAAGCGGTTCAGCAAGCTGGCTATCAATTGGCTGCTGCGGTAGAACGTCCTGAAAGTAGCTTGGTCGGTGCGGATGCTGGTGAACTTGCAGGGATTGGCGCGGTTGGCGTAAAGGTTGTCGGTAACCTTGCTGAGGTTTTAAAAGATTGTGATGTCGTGATCGATTTTACTGCACCTGCAGCAACGGCACAGCATCTTAAACTTTGCCGTGAAGCAGGCGTTGCGATTGTCATTGGTACCACAGGTATGAATGATGAGCAAAAAGCTTATCTCGATGAAACAGCAACAGAAACCCCAGTGGTCTATGCAGCGAACTATTCTGTCGGCGTAAACGTTTCAATCAAACTTCTTGAATTGGCATCAAAAGTATTTGGCGATACTGTAGATATTGAAGTGATTGAAGCTCATCATCGTCATAAAGTTGATGCACCATCAGGTACAGCGCTAATGTGGGGCGAAGCCATTGCCGGTGCTTTAGGACGTGACTTAAAACAAGATGCTGTGTATTGCCGTGAAGGTCATACGGGTCCACGTGAACGTCAAACCATTGGCTTCCAAACGATTCGTGGTGGTGACATTGTCGGTGAACATACTGCGATGTTTATTGCGGATGGCGAACGAGTTGAAATTACCCATAAAGCGACCAACCGTATGAACTTTGCCTCTGGTGCAGTACGTGCAGCTGCATGGGTAGTCGGTCGTGAAGCACGTAAGTACGATATGAAAGACGTACTGGGTTTTAACGATATTGACGTATAAAAGTGCGTTAAAATCCGTTATAACAACAGCATAAAATTAAAATAAGACGATCAATGGAATGAAAAAAGTCATCTTTATGGCCTGTGCTGTCGCATTCACTGCGGCAGTACAAGCGAAAACTATGGATAATGCCAAACTCACGATTAATAAAAATAATATTAAAGTTTGGACCTACCAAAATGCTCAAAATCCTGTCTTTCAATACAAAGCTGAAACCAGTTTTGATGTGCCCATCGAAAAAGCGGTTACCCTGATTTTAGATGTGGAAAATGCAGTGAATTGGGTCCCTTATATGGGCAGTGTCAAAGTCTTATCCCGCGATGACCAGAAAGGTGAATTCAGTTTATATATGGTGTTGGATTTTCCTTTTCCCTTAAAAGACCGTGATTTGGTGGTACAAGGCAAAATGCGTAAAGATGCACAGGGCATTATTAGCATCCAAAATAAAGCGGTGAAAAAAGGTTATCCGATCAATCCCAATTATGTACGCCTAACCGACTATGAGGGAGATTGGACCTTCCAGCGTTTAGGCAATCAAAAGGTCAAAGTGTCGACCTATGGCTATGCCAATCCGGAAGGTTCCATTCCGCTCAGTTTCGTGAATATGTTCGTGCAGCAGCAGCCTTATCAAATGCTACAAAAAATGAAAGTGCAGTTGGGTAAAAGCAAAACTGTTGCGACCTTTCCCGAAATTTTAAAATAAGCAGCAGTAATGATTCAGTTCAATATGAACGATCAATGACTTTGCATCTCAGGCAGGCGAAAAGCAGTCAACTGCTGCATGTGCTGTGCTTCTGGAAGTTCGATACTGAGTAAGGTCTGTTCTGGAAATTGATGCGGATGTAGCTTGATTTGAAATTGCCGCGCGGTCATTTGTTCACAGGCAAAGCGAAGTTTGGCTTGCTGCGGCATGATATTCATGCCGTTTTCAGATTTGGCTTTATAAATATATAGCTGCTGATGTAACCCGCCGCTGGTGATCGGTTGGATCTGCTCAAGTTCATATTGCGTCAGTTTTTGGGCACTCAAAAAACCTTGAATTAAAGATTTACAGATAAAATTTTGCTGGCTTTGAGCTTGAGTGTGCTGTTCGGGTTGGCACGCCATAAGCGTGAGTGTGCTGATGATGATTAGACCCGCTCGAAGCTGTGTGAAGTCATTCATTTAATTGTCCCCCTATCGTTATTTTTGAGATATCAACCTGATGCCATCAGCTTAAATCTGTTAACTTAATGGGTACAGATACAAGAATGATTTAAAAAAGGGTACAGATGGCTTTTCAATATCAGCAGCTTGCGCAGCAGTTGGCACAGAAAATTTATAGTGGTGAATTGGCCGCAGGGCAGCGTCTGTATGCGCTACGTCAATTTTCACAGCAGCATCAGATCAGTTTAAATACCGCGAAACGCTGCTATGAATTACTTGAAGCGAAAGGCCTGATTTATGTCAAAGAAAAGTCTGGTTATTTTGTGCAATCCTCACAGAAAGCCCAGCAAATTGCCGTGCCGAATCATCCTGATTTTGATTCCCGACCACGTGAAATTTCGAATTTAGAATTGCAAATTCAGATCCATGAAGCATCTGCAAATAGTCGCCTGATTCATTTGGGTTCAATTCAGTTGTCCCCAAATTTTGTTCCTGTTGAAGCAATCAGACGTTCAATTCAAAGGGCATTAAAGCATTGTAAACCAGAAGATTTTTTATATAACAATCGGCAAGGTCATCCACAATTGCGTGAAGCTTTGTCGGCACATTGGGCTGAAGATGGTTTTTACATGCCTAAGGATGATATTTACATCAGCAATGGTTGTATGCCTGCTTTGTCAGTGATGTTGCAAAATCTGAGTGCGGAAGGGGAGAGTGTCATTGTTCCGACGCCGAACTATAACGGGCAATTGCAATTATTGGCTTTATTGAAGCGGAAAATTGTTGAAATTCCTGCCAATACGGAAGGTTTTGATTTAGAGCGTTTAGAGCAGGCGATGCGGGATTCAGGCGCGAAAGTATGCTTATTGACTGCAAATTTTCAAAATCCTTTGGGTTTTTGCTTAAGTAATGAAGATAAGGAACGAATTGCACAACTGGCTGAAAAATATCAATGTTATGTGATTGAAGATGATATTTATGCGGAGTGTAGTTTCAATGCAAAGCGACCATTGCCTATCAAATATTGGGATCGGGCGGGCTACGTGATCTATTGTGCGTCGATTTCAAAATCTTTATCGCCTTCTTATCGGGTGGGGTGGTTTTGTCTTCCACCACATTTGCAACATTTGCGTCCGAAATTACTTTTGCAAAATGATTCGGTGAATACGCCTTTGCAGTTAGGACTTGCCGATTTGATTTTTAGTCGTACGTATCGCCAACATCTTGCTGAATTGCGTCCTAAATTAATGGTGCAAGTCGAGCAGTATCGTCAGTATATTTACGATGCTTTTCAAGGGGTTGATATCTGTCTAAATCGGCCTCAAGGCAGTTATGCTCTGTGGTTGCAGATGCCTGAACAAATAGACAGTTTGGCGCTGTATTACCATGCGCAAAAACATGGCATCAATATTGTGCCAGGTTTAATTTTTGGTGAGGACAATCGTTATAACAATTGTATTCGCCTAAATGCAGGGCATGAGCTATCGACAGAAATTCAGCAGGCCATTTTGTTGCTTGCAGATTGGGTGCGTAAGGAATGCAGAAACACAAATGTCATCTAGATTAATGAGTCCATAAAGCATACAAAAAAAGCCTGCATGCAGCAGGCTTTTTGGGCTTAGATTTTTGCCGTTAAAAATCAGCTTTCAACACGATACGATAACGCACGTTTCCTGAATGCAAACGTTCAATCGCTTCGTTCACCTGTGACATTGGATACATTTCAATTTGTGGAGCAATATTTTGACGTGCAGCGAATCGAAGTAATTCACGCAGTGCTGCAGGAGAGCCAGTTGATGAGCCAGTGACAGATTTAGCACCACTGATCAGCATACCTGCGGGGATTTGCATCGGCTCAAGTGCTAGGCCGAGCATGTGAACGCTTCCATTCGGTGCCAAAGTTGAAAGATAGGCTTGCCAATCCAACGTCACATTGACCGTGCTTAAAATTAAATTGAACTTACCACGTTGTGCTTTAATCGCGGCAAGATCACGACTATTCACCACATGGTCAGCCCCCATAGCTTTAAGTTCATCGGTTTTATCTAAGTTTGAACTGAATGCGGTAATTTCACAGCCCCAAGCTTTGAGCAATTTAATCGCCATATGACCTAAACCACCAATGCCGATCACGGCAACATGGTGAATGGCCTGAATTTGGTGCTGTAAGATGGGATCAAATACTGTAATCCCACCGCAGAGCAGAGGGCCAGCACTGGTTGGATCGAGATCATCTGGAAGCGGAATAACCCATTGCCAGCCCGAACGGACTTTGTCGGCAAAGCCACCTGCATGACCGACGATCGTCGCTGTCTTGGTTCCAGTACATTGCACTTGGCGACCATCGATACATGGGTCACAGTGTTGACAACTTTCTGCTGTCCAGCCAATGCCCACACGTTGTCCGATTTTCAGTCCTTTGGCTTCGCTGCCGAGTTGGGTAATGGTTCCAATCACTTCATGCCCTGGGACCACAGGATAAACCGAACATTTCCAATCATTTTGGATAATAGAAATATCTGAGTGACAAAGACCGCAATACTCAACTTTGACTTCAACCTGATGGGCTTGTAATTCACCTGCATCAAATTGGTAGGGAACAAGGGCTTCACCACTGTTCATTGCTGCATAGGCGTGGATTGTATTGTCACTCATTATTCTATCCTTTATGTTTTGAGGTCATTCTTCGTGCGTGTATTTAAAGTCACAGTGATTTTCATGATCATTGACCATGCCGATAGCTTGCATCAGAGCATAGCAAGTCGTTGGGCCGACAAATTTAAAGCCATGCTTTTTTAATGCTTTGGACATGGCCTGACTTTGAGCGGTTTGTGCAAGGGCGCTGCGATATTCAACTACATCATTATTGGCAATTTGACCTTCGACAAAACTCCAAAGAAATTCCACTGGATGAATCCCTTGGGCTTTTAACTGTTGCCATGCTTTTGCATTATCTCGAATGGCAGTGAGTTTGCCGATATGACGAATCAAACCTGAATCTTGTAATTTTTCTTGTAATTGTAGGTCACTCAACGCTGCGATTTCGGCAATGGGATATTGAAAAAAATGCTGCTGATAACAGGCCCGCTTTTTCAGCACAGTAATCCAAGACAGCCCTGCTTGTTGTCCTTCAAGACACAGCATTTCAAAGAGATGCTGCTCATCAAAACTAGGTTTAGCCCACTCAGTGTCGTGGTAGGCAATATACAAAGGATCTTCGGAGCACCAAGCACAGCGTTGTATCGTCATGTTGAATGCTCCTTTTGACTTAAATTTTAAAGACAGTCCATTGATCGTTTTTATTGTCCCAATACAACAGTTCCGCTTGATCGAGATCGGCAAATTGAATCCATACATCTTTACCCGATTTGTCTGCGTAGCCGGTGCTGATGAGTAATGCTTCTTCAGTGATCTCCATGATCCAGCCCTGATAAGACTGTCCATTGAGGCTGATTTTTTGTTGATTACCAGATTCTGCAAATTCCACCAGACGATTGATCAACGCTTCTGACATGTATGTTTCCTAAAATTAACGTAAATACGGATAGGGGTTAACGGCATTGCGACCTTTACCACCCAAGTAAATGCCATAATGCAAATGTGGTGCAGTATGTCGAGCATTGCCAGTATTACCTACATAGCCAATGACATCACCTTTTTTGACATAGTCGCCGACGTTTAAGCCACGTTTATGACCATCAAGATGCGCATAATAATGCCAAGAACCTGCGGGCCCCATAATCCATATCACTTTACCACCCAAATTGTTATTACGTAAGTCAGCAACTAAACCTTCTGTAGCACTGAGAACTTTTGTTCCACGTGGAACAATAATATCAATGCCTTCGTGGCTTCGTCCTTGGCTACGCGCTGCGCCCCAAGTATCCTTGAGCGCACTTCGTTTGACTTGATGAACAGGAACAGGCAATTGATTGGATAAACGCATGTTTTGTAATTTTTTCACTTCATGAGCAGGCAATGTACTGCCTGATGGTTTGGGTGGAGTCGACGTACAGGCGCTGAGTAAAAGCAAAATAAAACCAATACCGCCGAACAACCCTTTGCGAAGCTGAAAAAATCCTTGAGTCACATTTGTCCCTTTACAATTGATGAGCAGTTCAAAACTATGGCATAGAATGGCTTTCGAGTTCTAGCGTAGAAATAAGTTTTTTCATGGCGGTTGGAATACCGAGTGCAGTGGCTTGTATCGGGGTATACCACTGTGCGTTGCATTCAATGGCTAAATGCTCTTTTTGATCGGCAGCAACGGTAAATACAGTAGCTTCTAAAAGCCAAGTGAAGTGGGTAAAGCTATGTGATATCTGCACTTGAGTGGTGGTAGGTTTCAGTCCAAGTTGCTGAGTGTGGGATTGAAACTCATGGGGTTGATCAAAAATAGGTAAACACCACAGACCGCCCCATAGACCGCTATTCGGACGTTGTATCCACAGCCATTCTCCTGCAGATTGAATCAGCATGACTTGAGCCTCTCTCACTGGAACAGGCTTTTTAGGCTTTTTATAAGGTAATTCAGTCTCTAAACCTTGTGCATGTGCTTTGCAGTGCTGTTGCATGGGACAATATAAACAGAGCGGTTTTTTCGGCGTGCAAACGGTTGCACCCAGATCCATAATCGCTTGGGTATAATCGTGGTTGCGTTCAGTGGGGCAGAGCTCTGTCGCCAGTTGCCACATGGCCCGTTCATGTACAGGTTTCGATAAATCATCTTCTATAGCAAAGAAACGAGACAATACTCGCTTGACGTTGCCGTCCATAATCACGCCATATTGTCTTAAACCCAAAGACATCAGCGCACCCGCAGTAGACGGGCCGATGCCTGGTAGTTCCATCCACTGCTCAAGATTGCTTGGAAAATGTCCCTGACGTGCAACAATACCCGCGGCTTTGTGTAAGTTCCGAGCCCGTGCATAGTAGCCTAAGCCAGCCCAATAGGGCGCCACATCATCCCAAGAGGCATGGCCTAAATCTTCAACAGTCGGAAACCGTTGAATAAATCGATCAAAATATTGTAAGACGGTTTTGACTTGAGTCTGTTGTAGCATAATTTCTGAAACCCATACTTTGTAAGGGTCATCCTTCACTTGCCACGGTAAGTCATGACGACCATGGACATCAAACCAGTCGAGAAGGGCATCAGAAAAGTTAAACATGCAATACAGTCAAAATTGAAAAAACCTGCCTAGTATACATCTTTCAATAGGCATTCTTTTTGTTCAAAACGAAAACTGTATATCAGGGGAAATGCAAAAATAGTGGCCATCAAAAAAGGAGCCGAGGCTCCTTAGTGAGTGTAAATTTAAAGTTTAGCTTTTAAAGCCCCAGCGGGTATCGAGCGCCAATGTTTGGTTTTCATAACGTGGAATAATGTGAATATGCACATGTTCAGTGGCTTCGCCAAAAACTTGTCCATCATTAAACCCAATATGAAAGCCAGTAGGTTGATAGCGTAAATTTAATTCATTACGCGCTTGTTCAAGTAAGGACATTAAACTTTTACGTTCTTTATCAGTAATTTCAAAAAATGAACCAACATGACGTAGTGGGACAATGACAGCATGCCCTTTAGACAGTGTATGTGGTTCAGGAAGTACAACACCAAAATCATTTTTTGCAATCACGTCATATTCGTCAAAATTGCAATATGGACAATTGAGTTCTGTCATTGTGCTCTCCTCATTTTTATAAATTAAATATTGGTATTGGTTCTTAGCGCTTTAAGAACTAAGCTGGCGTGCTAACAAGGCATACATGGCCGCTAAGCTTTGTTGTTCTGCAGCAGCGTTATAAGCTAAATCTACGCCGTTTGCTTTGGCGCGTTCATCCGCCATCGGGTTGCTAAAGCCATGTTTTGCACCTTCAAAAATATTGATTTGATACTGCACTTGGGCAGCATCCATTTCATTTCTAAAGGTTGCAACATCATCTAAGCTCACCATCGAGTCGAGCTCACCATGTTGCACTAAAATCTCTGCTTGGACTTGTCCTGTTTGTGCAGGAGTCGCTGTAGCAAGTGTTGCATGGAAGGTCACCACAGCTTTTAATGCAGCACCTGAACGAGCTAAATCCAGCACGACTTTTCCGCCATAGCAAAAGCCTATAGCTGCGAGTTTATCTGCATTTACTTCTTTTTGCTGTGCCAAAGTGTTTAATGCAGCAGACGCACGGGTCACAATGGTGTCGGCATGATCAAAAGTTTGCATCATCCATTCATAAGCTTGCTTGGCATCTGTGGTGACTTTTTTGTCACCATACATATCCAAAGCGAAAGCAGCATAGCCTTGTTCAGCCAATTCGCGCGCACGTTGTTCGGTATATTCATTGCGTCCCCACCATTCAGGGGCAACTAACACACCTGCGACTGCAGTGTCTGACTCTGGTGCGGCAAAATAGCCAAAAAGTTGAGTTCCATCAGCTGCTGTATATTGAATTTCGCGAGTCTTAATTTTAACGGTCATGGTCAAATCCTTATGTGCGGCTACACAGTTGATGGAGATTTAAAATAAAGGGAAATTGGTTTTTGTGAAATAAATATAAGATATCAATGTGAATTTTAAGTCAAATCAATCAAAAAAATTGTAAAAGAAAATAATGGAAAGAAGAAATATTGAGGAGCACCGAGATTTGTCGATGCTCCTAAAGAGAGTATTGTTATTTCGGGAGAACTTCAATGAGCTCTACATCAAAAATCAGCGTGCTATTTGGCTCAATGACGTCTGCTGAACCAATTTGACCATAGCCTAAATTTGCAGGAATGAAGAAGCGATATTTTGCACCTTCTTTCATCAACTGTAGACCTTCTGTCCAACCCTGAATGACTTGACTCACTTGGAACATCGCAGGTTGGTTACGTGCAATTGAACTATCAAAAACAGTGCCATCAATTAAGCGACCTTCATAGTGAACTTTCACTGTTGAATTGGCTTTGGGTGATTTACCTTTGCCGGCTTGAATGACTTGATACTGCAGGCCAGATTTCGTGACCAGAATGCTCGGTTTTTTGGCATTTTCAGCAAGGAAAGCTGCACCAATGGTGGCATTCGCATCCGCTTTTTGTTTCAGTTCAATCAGTTGTTTCGCTTCGGTTTGCTTTTTATATTGGGTTAAGGCACGGGTCATTTCTTCATCTGTTAGTGACGAAGCTTGACCTTTAGATGCTGCCTTTAAACCTGCAACAAATGCATCAATATCTAAATCCTTAATGGATTCAGCATTACTGCGTCCCATTAAATAACCAAAACTATAACCGACTTGTTCTGCAGCACTACTTTTATTACTGACATCTTTGGCAAATACAGTGCTTGAGCAGAGTGCCAAACACAACATACTGATCTGTAATTTCATGACCGAGTCTCAAAATAAAGCAGGAGAGCGAAAAGCTCTCCTGTACCGGTTTTATTATTTAACTTCAATGAGTTCTACATCAAAAATTAAAGTACTGTTCGGTGGAATCGTTCCCGGAACACCTTGAGCACCATAACCTAGGTTTGAAGGAATATACAAAGTGGCTTTGCCACCTTCTTTCATTAACTGTAGACCTTCAGTCCAACCTGGAATCACTTGGTTCAACGGGAATTCAATTGGCTCGCCGCGCTGTACTGAGCTATCAAATACAGTGCCATCTACTAACTTACCTGTGTAGTGAACTTTAACAACTGATGTAGCTTGCGGTTGTTTACCTGTACCTTCTTTCGTTGTTAGGTACTGTAAACCAGAAGCAGTGGTTTTAACCCCAGCTTTACTTTTGTTTTCTGTTAAGAAATTATCGCTGCTACTTTGTGCTTGCTTATTGCTTTCGAGCTGCTTGTTTTGCATTTCTTGCTGGAACTCAGCATATGCTTTTTGTAATTCTTCTTCAGTATATGCAGGTTTTGCACGAGCATGACCCGCACGAACGCCAGTGACAAAGCTATCAATATCTAATTCTGGAGGCGTTTGATGGGCAACTTCATAACCAAGTGCATAACTGATTTTAGCGACAGCAGAAGCATTTGCAGCTGGTTGAGTTGATGTTGCTGATTGCGTAGCAGGTGTTTTAGTTGCATAGTAAACAGGAACAAGTGCGGCACCGCCGAGTAATACAGCGACAGCGATAGGTAGGGCCTTACTCATATATTTTCCCACAATTATTTTATATGTAAAAAGTTGCTGAAATTCTAGCAGACTTTTCCTGTTCAGCGCTTACCTATCTCTATGATCAGGTAAGGTGCAGGAAAGATCATCATAGTCATGTTCTTATTTTTATACTATAACGGTATGAATATATAAAACATTTTTTATACAGAATGATGCATGCAACATAAATTTCGAAAATAAAAAAAGCCACCGTATTCGGTGGCTTTTTTGAATAGGCTTGAATTAGTCTTGGTCTTTTGAAGCTTTATAACCATAAGAATAGTTATAGCCATAACCATAACCACCTGAGCTACGTTGAATGTCGTTTAGAATAATACCATTGACCTTCACACCCACTTGTTCAAAGCGGTTCACGGTTAACTCTAGTTCTTTCAACTGAGTTTTCGCATAACGAGCAATCACCAAATTCACACCAGCATATTGCGAAATAATGATACCGTCTGTCACCGCAAGTACAGGAGGGGTATCAATGATCACATGATCAAACATCGGTGAAATCAAATCTAAGAATTCTTTGAATTTACCAGAACTTAAAAGCTCAGATGGATTAGAAGGGCTTTTACCACGAGTAATCACACTCAAATTTGGAATTTCAGTGGTTTTAATGATGCTGTCTAGATCACGCTGACCATTTAAATATTCAGAAAGACCTGGTTGGTTGTCATGATTGAAGTATTTGTTTAAATAACCACGACGTAAATCGGCATCCACAATTAAAACACGTTTATCACTTTGCGCAAGAATCGTAGCTAAATTGGTCGAGATAAATGATTTACCCACTTCAGGTGCTGGGCCTGAAATCATAATTAAATTATTTTTGGCGCTACTCATTGCAAAATGAATCGCGGTACGCATGCTACGCAGGCTTTCAATAGCAATGTCATCGTTATTTTTAACTGCAAGAACAGGAATAGTTTTCTTTTTCTTTAACAGTTTAATACGACTTTCTTGTACTGGTGAACGCGGTACAGTGGCATAAACAGGAAGGTCGAGATTATTTTCAATTTCTGAAGAATCTTTAATTCCTGAGCGAAGCATGTTACGAACAAGAGCAATTAATACACCAATAAAACCGCCTACAAATAACGATAAAATCAGAACAATTAATTTTTTCGGCTTAATTGGTCGTTCAGGTTCAACAGCTGTGTCGATGATACGGACATTACCAATTTCCCCAGCATTTGCAATTTTAAGCTGTTGGTAGCTGTTAAGAAGCGATGTGTAAAGCTCAGTATTTACTTTGACATCACGATAAAGTTGTAAGTATAAGCGCTGTGTTTCTGGGAGTTGTTTAATGGACTTGTTTAATTCTTGAGTCTTTTGATTTAAAGAATTTACCTGTGCATTGATTTCAGCCATTAAAGGATGATCAGGTGTATATTTAGCAGACAACTCAGCTTGTTTCTGTTTTAACTCAATGCGCATTTTCTCAAGCTCAATATTTTGTTTGAGCATGAGTTCAGCTTCTTGAGTGACATCTACAGTATTGTATTTTTCACGAAATTCATTGAATTTAATTTCAGACTGTTCAAGTTGTTGCTTTAATTCAGGGAGTTGTTGATCCAAGAAATTGAGGGTTTGTTTGGATTCTAAAGATTTACGCTCAATATTTTGTTGATGATAAATTTCTAAAATATGATTCAGTACATTGGTAATGTGCTGTTTATCTTCTCCAGCATAATTTAAACCAATGACACCTGTCATTTTCCCTTTTTCAGCTACGCCATAATTTAATTTTAAATTTTTGACAGCAGAAGGCAGTGAGAGTTTAGATAAAATAAAAGTGTGTTCAAATGGCTGTGTACTTGAAATGTTAATTTTCCAAGTTCCATAGCCATCAACAAATTGATTCAGTTTATTTAAACGACCTTCAAAGATTACCTGATCTTTATGACTTAAGGTAAATTTAGAGTCTGCTTTGAAATCTAAAGTGAGTTTTTTATCCAAATAATAATCCGGAACATCAAACTCTTTAACTAAAAAATTATGTTGCTTGGTGCTATAACTAACGCCCTGGCCATCAAATTTCAATTGACCTTTTTCTGAAGATAGAAGTTTTTTAAAGAAGCTATTATTTTGATCTTGGATACTGATATTTAGATTGAGGTCATCAATCACTTTACCTAACACCATACGAGAATTTAAGATCTCAATCTCTGCATCTGCAGGGGATTTTTGACCGAGGCCGCCCGAGACTTCTTTGAGTTCACCTAGTAATGCGGCAGACGCAGCACTTTTGCCATCTTCGACTTGAACTAAAGCATCCGTAGAATATATGGAAGGTGTGGTTCGAATATAGAGTAGTGCACAGATTAAACTTAATATGATGCAAAGAGCAATAATTTTCCATTGAGCAATCAGAGAAAAAAAGAGCTCTTTTAAATCAATAGTATCTTCTTCAGTTTTTGAGGTTTGAGTCATAGTTTAACAACTGATTATTCAATAATTTATATTAAAAATGTGGCAACCAATCCTGAACATATTTGCTTATGTTTTTGCAGGATTCATTAAAAAAGTCTTGATCGTGTTGATAAGGGTCAGGAACATTTTTTCCTTGCCAATGTCCTAATCGAAAGACTTTGCCTTTTGCAAACGGCCATTGCTTTTCTATATGTTGAGCCTGATTTGTGCTCATCACTAGAATTAAATCTGCTTGCTTAATTAAGGATGCATTGATTTGTTTTGCAATATGTGGACGCATATCAATATTGAATTGGTCCATACAATGGATTGCTTTTTCATCTGCTTGATGTCCGACCATTGCGGATAATCCTGCAGATTCAATCTGTTGATTTGGGCAATTCGTTTTCAGGAAATATTCTGCCATCGGGCTACGGCAAATATTTCCGACACAGACAACGAGTATATTTTTAAATGCCATAATTATTTCCCAAGCTGATCAAAACTATAAAGTGCGCTTGAGAATGGAATGATTTGATTGACGACACGCTGCCAACGAGTCAAGCCAGTTGCATCAATGTAAACAATGTCATTCTTTTTCATGGAAAATTGATTGGCTAATGCTAAATTACCAATGCTACTCAAATTTAAGTGATAGATTGTCGACTGTTTCTGCTCTAAATCTGTACGCATTACATAAATTCTAGCTGCACTGGCTGAGTAAGGGTTAATCCCTTCACTTTCACCCAATACATCACTTAATGACATGCCTTGGTCACGCAAGTTAATCGCTTGGCTTTTACTTGATTCACCCATGACATACAGTTTTTGATCTTGTTTTGTATTTACAAAAATAGTGTCATTTGGTCGAATTAATAAATTATGAAGTGATAAACCATTTTTTTCGAGTTGAATGGTATTTAAATTATACGTAGAACCATTACGAATGAGTTGAATATTAGTGGTGTCGCCAGTTTTGGTATCAATCCCGCCAGCTTGACCTAATGCTGTATAGAGGCTGATTGGCTGATCATTTAAGGTGTATTGCCCACTTTTAAGTACTTGACCATTCACGAAGTATCTTTTGCCTTCGTAAGATAATACTCTGACGACCACATCTGGGTGTTTCAAATATTTACTAAATTGGCTGCGTAGATATGTATTCGCTTGAGCAAGCGTTTTCCCAGCAATTTTAACAGACCCAACTAAAGGAAGTTGTACATTACCGTTAGGGTCGATGGGATAACCAACAGCTTTTACATTGGTTGCATCTTGAATTGGTGGTGTAATTTCGGGATAAGCCCAAAGTTGGATCGAAAGAACGTCACCTGCACTTAATTTATATATGGATTGCTGATGCTGAAATAATGTTTGAATTTGAGCAAAATTTTGTGAATTTGCTTGAGATATAGCAGGAATATTATTTTGTGTTAAAGGTACAACATTTAATTCAGCACCTTGATCTGTTTGGTAAGAACCTTGTTGCGGTAAATCATATGTCTGAAGTCCAGGGGTCATTGCACATCCTGTAATTCCTAAACTCAAAACCAGCATAACGCTATAACGATAGTAATTCACTCGAATATAAATCCTATTTATAAATTTGAATGTTTTTGAACGGGCCAATGAACCCTAATTGTACGTTTCAGACTGCAAAATTCTATACTATTCGTGCTATTTAATATAGTTATTGATGTTTTAAAACGTAATTCCATTAAGTTTTTTATAAAATATAAAAATGTAGCTGATACTTTGATCCTAACAAAACAGCATATAAAAAAAGGACCATAGATTTGATCTGTTTGAATCTTGAAGTATGACTTTTTATGTATGTTTAGAACATCATTACACAATCGAAATTTGATTTTCTGATATAATTTAACGCTATTTACAACATAACGATGATTGATAATTCATCGATGACATAGGCTTCAGTATGTTACAACTCTCCGAATTAAAAATTGCCATAATCGGATTAGGTTATGTCGGTTTACCGCTAGCTGTTGAGTTTGGAAAAAAAGTACCCGTTGTGGGTTTTGATATTCATCAAAAGCGTATTGATGAATTACGTAGCGGACGTGATCATACCCTAGAAGTTTCTCCTGAAGAATTAGCACAATCAGCTCAATTAAGTTACAGCGCAAATTTAGAAGACTTAAATGACTGTAATTTTTTTATTGTTACTGTTCCAACCCCGATTGATGAATATAAACAACCAGATTTAACTCCGTTGGTGAAAGCCTCAGAAAGCATTGCGAAAGTGCTGAAAAAAGACGATATCGTGGTGTATGAATCAACGGTTTATCCGGGTGCAACGGAAGAAGTTTGTATTCCTGTTTTAGAGAAGAACTCAGGTTTAACATTCAATCAGGATTTTTATGCAGGCTATAGCCCTGAGCGTATTAACCCGGGTGATAAACTGCACCGTGTGACCAATATTTTAAAAATTACTTCGGGTTCAACACCAGAAGTTGCTGATTATGTTGATACAGTTTATAACCTGATTATTGAGGCAGGTACACATAAAGCAGCCAGCATTAAGGTTGCAGAAGCAGCCAAGGTGATTGAAAACACCCAGCGTGATGTGAATATTGCCTTAATTAATGAATTGGCTTTAATTTTTAATAAAATGGGCATTGATACGGAAGCGGTATTACAAGCGGCTGGTACTAAATGGAATTTCCTTCCATTCCGTCCAGGTTTGGTTGGTGGTCACTGTATTGGTGTCGACCCGTACTACTTGACTCATAAAGCGCAAGCGATTGGCTATAACCCAGAAATTATTTTGGCAGGACGTCGTTTAAATGATGGCATGGGCGCATATGTGGTGACGCAGCTTGTTAAAGCGATGCTGAAAAAACGCATTCAAGTAGAAGATGCCAAAGTCCTCATTTTAGGCTTAAGCTTTAAAGAAAATTGCCCGGATATCCGCAATACCCGCATCATTGATATTGTGAAAGAACTGAAAGAATATCATATCGATGCCGATGTCTATGACCCTTGGGTGGATGCGACTGAGGCAGAACATGAGTACGGTATTAGCCCTGTGCAGGCGCTGGAAAATGGCAAATATGATGCAGTAATTTTAGCGGTTGCACATGAACAGTTTAAAGCCATGGGTGCAGATGCGATCCGTGCTTTAGGTAAATCTGAGCATGTATTGTATGACTTGAAATATGTGTTATCTCAAGCCGAATCTGATTTGCGTTTGTAAGAGGACATATTTTTCATGAATCAATATCAACAGGTCTGTGAGCAATTGAAAGCACAGCCAAAAACATGGTTAGTGACAGGCGTTGCAGGCTTTATCGGCTCAAACCTTTTAGAAACACTACTGAAACTTGATCAAACCGTAGTGGGTTTAGATAACTTTGCCACAGGTCATCAGCATAATTTGAATGAAGTTCAAAGTTTAGTATCTGCTGAGCAATGGGCGAAATTCAGTTTTATTGAAGGTGATATCCGCAAATTAGAAGATTGCCAAAAAGCCTGTGCAGGCGTGGATTATGTACTGCATGAAGCTGCTTTAGGTTCTGTACCGCGTTCGATTGCCGATCCGATCACCACCAATGACACCAATATCAGTGGTTTTTTGAATATGTTGACTGCTGCGCGTGATGCAGGTGTAGCCAGCTTTACATACGCAGCCAGCAGTTCGACTTATGGTGATCACCCCGCATTGCCAAAAGTAGAAGAAAACATCGGTAAGCCATTATCTCCATATGCAGTGACGAAGTACGTCAATGAATTATACGCAGACGTATTTGCAAAAACTTATGGGTTTAAAGCAATTGGCTTACGTTATTTCAACGTGTTTGGTCAGCGCCAAGATCCAAACGGTGCTTATGCTGCGGTGATTCCGAAATGGACGGCATCCATGATCAATGGTGAAGATGTCTTCATCAATGGTGATGGTGAAACCAGCCGTGATTTCTGTTTTATTCAAAATGTTGTACAAGCGAATATTTTAGCTGCGACAACTCAAAGTGATGAAGCAAAAACTCAGGTTTATAATGTTGCACTAGGTGACCGTACTACGTTGAATGAGTTATATCGTGCCATTCAGGCAGCGCTTGCAACTAATGATGTGAACTTTGAGCGTGATCCTGTTTACCGTGAGTTCCGTGCAGGTGATGTACGTCATTCACAAGCGAGCATTGCCAAAATTGAGCAAGGTTTGGGTTATACACCACAGTTTAAAATTGCCGAAGGCATTCAATTGGCCATGCGTTGGTATGTCAATAACTTAAAATGATCTTGAACCGATGATTGCGAAACTCTTCGCAAAGTATCAGTCTATTGGACTGATTACACTCAGTTTATTGGTCGGTGCGATAATGACATTTATCGCACTTCCTGTTTTAACGCGTCTATATTCTGTTGCAGACTTTGGCGCGTATGGCATAGCTTTGGCGATTGTCAGTGTGCTTTCAACAGTAGCCAATTTGCGTTTGGATCAAGCGCTGTTAGTCGCTGAGGAACATGATAAAAAAAGTCTGATTTTTGAAGGGGCGGTGTTTTCAACAGGCATTGCAATCATCAGTGGCATTGTCATTAGTTTTATTTTAAATGTTGAAATGGCAGGGGCTGTTGCCACAGGTGTGCTTGCCAATACCCTGATTCAAAGCCTATATAATTATCAATTTTCCGCACATAAAGAATATTTTTGTGCAGGTTTAAATATTTTTAGAAGTGCCATTGTCGTGTTGGTGCAACTCTCGTTGCCATTCGTGATGCAGATCAGCTTGGTGAATAGTTATAACGTCAGCTCGATTATCATGATTGTGGCGGTGCTGATTTATTTACTAAAACATCAACTTTATCAAGTCAGTTGGCAGGCTTTTAAAAATTATAAAGATTTCATTTACGCCAATACACCGCATGCCTTGCTGAACAGTTTTTCACATAACTTGCCGTATTATGTGGTGTCGCATTTTGTTGGTGTGCAGGCGATGGGTTTTTATGCCATCGTCGAACGGACTTTACGTGTACCGATCAATCTGATTTCACAAACCCTACGTCAGTTTTTTATCCGTAAGTTTAAAACTACAGATTCAAATAAAAATGCCTTGAAGGCCAGTATGCTTTTAAGTTTGATGTCACTGCCTCTTTTTGCAATTTTCTTTATCTTGCCTGAATCGCTATATCTCTGGATTTTCGGTTCTGAATGGGTTGGCATCTCAACTTATTTCCAAATTTTGGCGTTGGGCTATTGGGCGATTTTCTGTAATCCGCCAAGCTCAGCTTTTTTGATTGCTAAGCGCAATAGCCAAGTGCTGTTTAAGTTGCAAATCGTAGAACTCATGATTAAGTTCGCTTTATTTGCAGGCTTCTATGCAGTCTTTGCTGATAAAGTATATATGTTGCTTGCGGTGCCTGTAGCACTGATCATTTATAACTTTGCCATTTTATATGTGGTGTGGAGAAACAAAAGCTGATGTTTTTTAAACTGTTAAAACTGATGAATTGGCTCACTGCACAATGCCGTCAGCAATTTTATAACCTGGCTTTTGGTACGAAATTGCGTTATTTCGGTAAAGCCTGTACGGTCGAAATTAGTGGACAAGTGAAGATTGGTCAGAATGTTTATATTGGCGATCATGTCAGTTTAATTGTCGAGCAAGGTGCAAGCTTAGAAATCGCAGATAACAGTTTTATAGGTGAAAGTTGTTACATCAAATGCTTTGGTGGCAAGGTTTCGATTGGCAAAGACGTCAGCATTAACTCGAAGTCATTTATCAATGGTTGTGGCGGTGTGAGCATTGGCGATAACACCCGTATTGGCACGCAAAGCATCATCATTGCCAGTAATCATAAATTTGGTGAACCTGATGTGTTGGTGAAAGATGCGATTACCAAACAAGGCGTGAGTTTGGGTGAAAATATTTGGCTTGGTGCACGGGTGACGGTACTTGATGGTGTGAAAATTCCAAGTGATTCGGTGATTGGCGCGTGTAGCCTCGTCTCGAAACCTTTGGATGAATCAGGTGTCTATGTCGGTAGTCCTGTTAAAAAAATCAAATCGCTCTGATCTTTTTTTTCATCCTGTATCGTGACTGCGGTTTCCATATCGTAAAGTAGATTTTCAGCGTAAAATATTCAGCTTAATTTTCTCCCTTTTGATTTTCTGATCCTGACATAGGTCATGCGTATGGCATTTATGGTTTCTGCTTTTCGACAGCTGTTTGATCTTGCTTATTTTATGGCGAAGGGCAGTGTGGCTTATGCACGTAAAAAAGGTGTGAAAGTCGGTGAAAACTGCCGAATCTATATTAAAAGTTGGGGCTCAGAACCGTTCTTGGTTAGCATTGGCGACCATGTGACGGTCACTTCAGGGGTGAAATTTATTACCCATGATGGCAGTACCTGTCTAGTCAAAGATGAGCAAGGGAAGCGCTATCAACGCTTTGCCCCAATTCAAGTTGGTTCGCATGTGTTTATTGGGGTCAATACAATCGTTATGCCCGGTGTGAGCATTGGCTCAAATGTGGTGATTGGTGCAGGCTCAGTGGTGACAAAAGATATTCCTGATCACAGTGTGGCGATTGGCGTACCTGCCAAAGTGGTATCCAGTTTTGTCGACTATCAAGCCAAAATTCAAAGCACTTGTGCCAGTGATAGTGAGCTGGTAGGTATCACGGATTATCGTGAGCGTGTTGAGCGTGCCATGGCGATTCAAGCCTCAAAAACACCGCATTAATATTCTCCCATTTTAAAATTTAGGTTTGATTATGTTGAATAAAGTCATGTTCTTTTTGCCAAGCTTGGGCGGTGGCGGTGCAGAACGTACAGTCATTCAACTGGCGAACAGTTTTGCAGAACAAGGCTTAAATATTCATTTGGGCGTGTGTGATGTCACAGGTGACAAAGCCAAACTCTTGCCTGAAGTCAGCCCGAAAATTCAATTGGTGAATTTTAATTGCGGTCGTGTGATGAATAGCATCACACCGTTAAAGATGAAGCTGAAAGCTGAGCAATATGACTGCTTGGTGGCAACGCAAACTCATACTAGTATTGTGGCGGGTATTGCCAAAAAACTGGCAGGCGTTCAAACCGCATTGATCTTGCGCGAAGTATCGACACCCTCTAAAAATATGAAGTTGCAGGGCATTGCCAAATTTGTGCTGAAAACTTTGGTGAATTGGACTTATCCCATAGCACAGCAAGTGGTCTGTGTCTCGAAAGGCGTAGAAACAGATTTTCGTGAATACTACAGCTATAAGAAAAATAACCTGAGCACCATTTATAACCCTGTATTGGACGATGCCTATTTTGAAAAGCTCAAAGCACCAGTCACACACAAATTTTTAAATGGTGACCATAAAGTGATTTTGGCAGTGGGGCGTCTCACTGAAGCAAAGAACTTTGGTTTTCTGATCCGCTCCTTTAAAGCCTTGCATGATCAGCATCCTGAAACCCGATTATTGATTTTAGGTGAGGGCGAACTGCGTGCAGAGTTTGAGGCTTTAGTTGCTGAATTGGGTTTAAAAGACGTGGTGGATTTGCCGGGCTTTGATGCCAATCCATACGCTTATTTTAAATATGCATCGCTATTTGTTTTAAGCTCGAATTGGGAAGGCTTGCCGGGTGTACTTATTCAAGCCTTAGCCTCTAAAGTGAAAGTGGTGAGTACCAACTGTCCAAGTGGACCAATGGAAATTCTAGAAAACTCTAAGTTTGGTTTGTTGGTGGAATGTAATGATCAGGCAGGTTTAACCCAAGCGATACAGCAAGCGATATTTGCAGATTATGTGCAATATCAAGATGCTGATTTTGAATCACATATTCAGCAGTTTCATAAGCAAACCGTACTCAAGCAGTATTTGCGAATGATGGAGTCGGCGGCATGAGCAAACCTTTGATGGTACATGTGATCACCAACTTTGCAGGCGTGGGTGGTGCCGAAATGATGTTGGCACGCTTAATTCAGCAAACTGAACATGACTATCAGCACGTGATCATTGCACTGATGAAAACTTCCGAGGTGTATCAAAGTACTTTAGAGCGTTGTCAGTCGCATTATGCGCTCGGTTGGAATGGTTTAAATACGCTGAGTACGGTGAGTAAGCTGCGTGCATTACTCAAAAAGCTGCAGCCCGCAACGGTGCAATGCTGGATGTACCATGCCAATGCATTGACCAGTCTCAGTGTTATTGGTTTAGCGAAAAAACCAAAGGTCGTATGGGGTATTCATCATTCTCTTGCTTCTCCTAAAGATGAATCAATCAGCACCAAGATTGCCTTGGGCATAAGTAAAATACTATCACAGCAACCTAGTGCTATTATTTATTGTGCGCATTCGTCTATGCAGCAGCATCAGGCCTTCGGCTTTAAAAATGGCAATAGCCAAGTGATTGCCAATGGTGTGTTTCTCGATAAATTTCAGCCTAATCCCCAATTGCATGAACCAATCGTGATTGGTTTTGCAGGGCGTTATCACACGGCCAAAGGCTACCCTTATTTGTTTGAAACGATGGGCTTACTCAAGGATCAAGACATCATCTTTAAAATTGCAGGTAGCGGAGCGAGTTTAGAGAATCCTGAAGTAAAGGCTTTATTTGATCAATATCAATTGGATAGTCAAAAAGTCCATTTATTGGATCAAATCTCAGATATGCCTGCTTTTTATCAATCGATTGATGCATTCCTCATGACTTCAATTACCGAAGGTTTTCCGAATGTGTTGGTCGAAGCCATGGCATCAGGTTTGCCTTGTATCAGCACCGATGTTGGTGATGCGCAATATATTGTGCAAGAGCTTGGCGAAATTGTACCGCCGCGCAATTCGGCTGTATTGGTGCAAGCAATTTTAAATTATGTGCAGCAAAGCAATGATCAAAGATTGCAGTTGAAACAAGCCGTGCGTGAGCGCGTAGAAGCACATTTCAGTATTGAGAAAGTGAGTCAGCAATATATGCAAGTTTGGGAGCAAAGCCGTTGAAATTTCTGATGATCAGCAGTTTTTTGCCTTCTGTTTTAAATTTCCGTGGGAAACTGTTGGAAGCTATTCATGCACAAGGCTACGAAATTCATATTATGGCGCCTGAATTCGCATCATTCCCTGAAGAACAGCAAAAACTGCAAGCCCTTGGCTATCATCTGCATGAAATTCCCATGCAGCGCACAGGCACCAATCCACTGGCAGATTTAAAACTGTTAAAACATCTCTATCAGAAGATTCGTCAAATTCAGCCTGACTACGTACTGTCCTATACGATTAAGCCTGTGATTTATGGCACGCTCGCGTCATGGCTGGCGAAAGTGCCGCATCGTTTTGCTTTAATTACTGGTCTGGGTTATGCCTTTCAAAATGTAGAAGCGGGTAAGCGCAGTCTATTTCAAAAACTGGTGCATGGCTTATATGCGCAAGCGCTCAAACGTAGCGACAAAGTTTTTTTCCAAAACCCAGACGATTTAAAGCTGTTCCAAGACATGCACTTACTGGATGCTAGTAAGCCGACGGTGGTGGTGAATGGTTCAGGGGTGAATGTGCAAGACTTTGATGTCTTGCCCTTACCGCAAAATGATGTGGGGACAGTTAAAGCCTCATTTTTACTTATTGCACGGCTTTTGGGTGATAAAGGTGTGCGCGAATACGCTGAATCGGCGCGCATTATCAAAGCACAATATCCTGAATCGGAATTTCATTTGGTCGGTTGGATTGATGATAATCCATCAGCTATTTCTAAAGCCGAACTCGATGAATGGATTGCCGATGATCGCCTCAAATATTGGGGCAAACTCAGTGATGTCCGTCCTGCAATTGCGGAAAGCTCGGTCTACGTGTTGCCCTCCTACCGTGAAGGCACGCCACGTACGGTATTAGAGGCGATGGCTATGGGACGGGCGATTATTACCACCGATGCACCAGGTTGTCGTGAAACGGTATCGCACGGTGTGAATGGTTATTTGGTCGGAGTGAAGTCTGTAGATGATTTGGTGCAATGCATGCAATACTTTATTGAAGATCCAAAACTGATTGAGTATATGGGACAACGTTCGCGGGAAATTGCCCTGAATAAATATGATGTGCATCAGGTAAATAAACATATGCTTGCTGAAATGGGAATCATCGATATCAATTTAGAGTCTGGCGCATGTTGATTAAATACATCAAAAGCGATTTATATCGTTATACGGGAAAAGTCAGTTTTAAATTGTTTATTAAAAACTACCTATTTAATCGCGGCTTTAATTTTTCATTTTGGTTACGTATTGCCAGTTCAAAAACGTTTTTAGCAAAACTTGCTTATCCCATTTATTATTATAAAAGAAAGCAATATGGGATCGATATTCATACCACGACTAAAATTGGCTATGGCTTATATATTGGACATGGTGGACCTTTAGTTATTAATCCCACAGCAGAGCTTGGGCATAACGTCAATTTATCTCAATTCACAACGATTGGCGCCAATGGTGGTCGTCGAGCAGCCAAAATTGGTAATAATGTTTATATTGGACCTCATGTCTGTATCGTGGAATCAATTACGATTGGTGATAATTCAACGATTGGCGCGGGTAGTGTGGTGACGAAAGATATTCCTGAAAATGCTACGGCTGTAGGAAATTATGCCAAAGTGATTCACATGAATAATGCAGGTCAATCTGTAAATAGACGTTGGACAGATCTTGACTAAAGGGCAGAGGAATTCAATGTTAAAACGTATTATTGATATCACCATTGCATCGACCGCTTTAATTCTACTGTCACCGGTATATTTCATTGTGGCTCATAAGGTGAAAAAGAATTTAGGTTCGCCAGTGCTATTTCGTCAGGTGCGTCCGGGCTTACATGGCAAACCATTTGAAATGATTAAGTTCCGCACTATGAAAGATGCGCTGGATGCTGAGGGCAACCCATTACCCGACAGTGAACGTCTCACCCCATTTGGTAAAATGCTCCGTGCCACCAGTCTCGATGAAATGCCTGAATTGTGGAACGTGATTAAAGGTGACATGAGTATTGTTGGTCCACGTCCATTACTGATGGAATATCTACCTTTATATAATAGCGAGCAAGCCAAACGTCACAACGTGCGTCCGGGTATCACGGGTTATGCGCAAGTGAATGGTCGCAATGCCATTTCATGGGAAAAGAAATTCGAACTCGATACATGGTATGTTGAAAACCAATCATTGTGGCTCGATTTTAAAATCATGCTGAAAACCATAAAAAAAGTGATTGCCAAAGATGATATCAGCGCGGAAGGTGAGGCAACCATGAGCAAATTTACCGGCTCTGCGGAACATAAAAATGACTAAACTGTTTGCGATTTATGGGGCATCGGGCTGTGGGCGTAGTCTCATGCCGGTGGCACGGCAGCAATTAGCCCGTGAACAAGACAGTTCTGAAATTGTCTTTATTGATGATGCCTTAACAGAGATGGGTGAGGTGAATGGTCATCGTGCCATGAATTATTCAGCATTTTTAAATGAATCAGCATCAAGAAAATACGTGCAAATTGCGATTGCCAATAGTCGTGTACGCGAAAAAATTGCCCAGCGTTTAGAAGTGGATGGTATTCAGCTTTGGTCAATCTGTGCTGACAACGTCATTTTCATGGATGAAGTACAAATTGCAGAAGGTTCAGCACTCAGTCCATTTGTCACCATTACCTCCAATATTAAAATCGGAAAATGCTTCCACGCCAATTTATATAGCTATGTCGAGCATGATTGTGTGATTGGGGATTTCGTTACCTTTGCGCCAGGCGTAAAATGCAACGGTAATATTCATATTCACGACCATGCTTATATTGGCGCAGGGGCCATGATTAAGCAAGGCACCCCCGATCAGCCTTTGGTGATTGGTAAAGGCGCGATTGTCGGTATGGGCGCCGTAGTCACCAAAAGTGTCCCTGCGGGCGCAACAGTGGTGGGTAATCCTGCGCGGATTGTCACGACTTCACAGTAATACGTTTTAGGAAAATTCCATGTTAAACAGTGCATTTGAGCCTTGGCCAAGCTTTACCCAAGCAGAAGCCGATGCGGTGTCAAAAGTTCTTTTGTCCAATAAAGTGAATTATTGGACAGGGCAGGAATGCCGTGAATTTGAAAAGGAATTTGCACAGTTTGCAGGAACCAAGCATGCAGTTGCCGTAGCCAATGGCACCGTGGCACTCGATTTAGCCCTAAAAGCCCTCGGCATCGGTGCAGGGAATGATGTGATTGTCACTTCACGTACCTTCTTGGCTTCAGCAAGTTCGATTGTGACTGCAGGTGCTAATCCGATTTTTGCTGATGTGGAACTCGATTCACAAAACATCTCACGTCGTACTATTGAAGCGGTGCTTACACCGAATACCAAAGCGATTATTTGTGTGCATTTGGCGGGTTGGATGTGTGATATGGATCCAATCATGCAATTGGCAGAGGAGAAAGGCATCTTCGTGATTGAGGATTGTGCTCAAGCGCATGGTGCGATGTATAAAGGTAAATCCGCAGGTTCAATTGGTCATATTGGTGCATGGTCGTTTTGCCAAGACAAGATTATGACCACTGGCGGTGAAGGCGGTATGGTCACCACCAATGATGAAAGTCTGTGGAAAAAAATGTGGTCGTATAAAGATCACGGTAAAAACTTTGATAGCGTGTATAACAAGCAACATCCACCGGGCTTCCGTTGGTTACACGACTCATTTGGCACCAACTGGCGCATGATGGAAATGCAAGCCGTGATTGGTCGCCTGCAACTCAAACAAATGCCTGAATGGACGGCAAAACGTCATGCCAATATGGTGCGCATCCAAGCCGTATTTGAAAACAGCCCTTACTTTACAGTTGCGAAACCCTCTAGCGACTATGTACATGCCGCTTATAAATGCTATGTGCAAGTCAATGTTGATGCTTTGCCAGAAGGCTGGTCACGTGACCGCATCATGGCGGAAATCAGCGCGCAAGCGGTGCCATGTTTTAGTGGCTCATGTTCAGAAGTGTATTTAGAAAAAGCTTTTGATGAGACACCGTGGCGCCCAGTAACACGTTTAGCCAATGCGAAAGCTTTAGGTGAAAGCAGTCTGATGTTCTTGGTGCATCCAACACTGTCTGAACACAGCCTACAAAAAACCGTGGATGCGATCCAAGCGGTGATCGCAAAAATCTAAACCAGAAAAGCGCGTATAATATACGCGCGAATATTCCTCTTTACCTGATTCGAGCATGTTGTGAAAGACTTTATCCGTTCTATAGCATCATTACCGCGTCGCCAAAAGCAAATTGTTTTGGTGCTGATGGATATCTGTGTTTTACCGCTGATGATGTGGCTGGCTTATGCCATTCGTTTGGCACGTCCCAATGTTCAGGTCATGCAAGGCTTAGACGCTTGGTATATCTATGTCGGTATTTTTGGCATTGCTATTTTTGCTTTACTTGGGATTTACCGTGCAATTGTGCGTTCATTTAATGAAGACTATTTGCTGCGAATTTTAATCGGAACATTTATTCAAATCGTGGCCTTATACACGATCAAAAAATTGAATGTTGCATTTATTCCGATGAGTATTCCACTGATGTACGGCTTTATGCTGTTTTCATACATGTGGTGGAGCCGTGCCGTCATTCGCTATGCAACCCTCAAAACCTTTGCCAAAAAACAAAGCCGTAAACGCGTGGCGATTTATGGCGCAGGGCTGGCAGGTCAGCAAATTGCCGCAGCTTTAAACCGTTCAGATGATTATTTGCCCGTGTGTTTTATTGACGATAAACGCTCCTTGCAAGGGCAGTCACTGAGTGGTTTAAAAATTTATGCACCACAACGTGCAGCAGCTAAATTGGGTAAATTTGGCATTGAAGAAGTATTACTTGCCATGCCTTCCGTTGGTCGTGCACGGAAAAAAGAGATTATTGAGGCTTTTGATTCGGCAGATGTCAAAATCATGGAACTGCCAGGGGTCACGCAACTGGTGGATGGTCAAGTCCAAGTTTCAGATATTCGTGAAGTGGATATTATCGACCTATTGGGGCGTGATCCTGTACCGCCGAAACCTGAACTGTTAGAAAAAAATATTAAAAATAAAGTGGTCATGGTGACAGGGGCGGGCGGTTCGATTGGCTCGGAGTTATGCCGTCAGATTGTGAAGCATCAGCCGAAAATGCTCGTGTTGTTTGAAATGTCTGAATTTGCTTTGTATTCAATCGACCGCGAATTGCAGGCTTCTGATATACAAATTATTCCAGTATTAGGTTCTGTCACCAATCAGCAAAAATTAGAACGTATTATTCAAGAATACAAAGTGCAAACGATTTATCACGCTGCAGCTTATAAACATGTACCACTTGTTGAAGCAAACCCATTTGAAGGTATTTATAATACCTCCATTGGTACACAGCGTAGTGTAGATGCAGCGGTAAAACAAAATGTTGAAACCTTCGTTTTAATTTCTACAGATAAAGCGGTACGTCCAACCAATGTGATGGGCGCGTCTAAACGTATGGCAGAATTGTATTGTCAGGGTCTAGCGTCGACGAATCCAAAAACGCAAATTAGTATTGTGCGCTTTGGCAATGTACTTGGTTCGTCAGGTTCTGTCGTCCCTTTGTTTAAAAAGCAAATTGCACAAGGCGGGCCTGTTACAGTAACGCACCCAGAAGTCACGCGTTATTTTATGACGATTCCAGAGGCTGCGCAGTTGGTGATTCAGGCAGGTGCAATGGGGACAGGGGGCGATGTGTTTTTATTGGATATGGGTGAACCAGTCAAAATTATAGATTTGGCGAAACAAATGATTCGTTTGAGTGGTTTTCGAGCAATCGATGAAAATGGGCTAGGTGATATTGAGATACAATTTACAGGTCTACGTCCGGGTGAAAAGTTATATGAAGAGTTGTTAATTGATGCGGAAAATGTTGAAAAAACGGATCATGAACGGATATTAAAGTCTTATGAAATTTTTTGTAAATACGGGGAGATATCAGATATTTTTCAACAGTTATTAAATATTAAGCCTATAGAGGGTAATTTATTTCCTTTAATTAATATATTAAATAAATATGTAGATGGTTTTAAAGAAAGAAGTATTAATTAAAACTAAGTAAGGATATATGGAATTATGGGTTTTTATTCGTGATGATTTTTTTAAATGTAAAAAAGCTTTTTAAAGAATATAAACTGGTTATAGAAAATTATTTTTTTATGACTTTTTTACAGTTTTTGAATTCATTCTTTTATTTGGCAATTTATCCATATTTAATTTTAAAATTGGGCGTATCTCAATATGGGATATACGTTTTTTCACTTTCTATTGTTACTTTTTTTATCTATATAGTTAATTTTGGTTTTGATATTCCTGCACTAAAATTAACATCTGAAAACCCTCAAGATAATAAAGTAAAATCAAAAATAGTATCAGAAGTCTTTTTTGCTAAATTTTATTTAGCAATACCATCGTTTTTTTTGTTTTTTCTACTTGTATTAATTGTTCCAGCATTTCGTGCTCATCTAGAAATAATGTTGATTATTTATATGCAAGTTTTAGCTGCAGTATTTTTACCATTATGGTATTTTCAAGCACTGCAAAAAATGAAAATTCTTACTGTTATTCAAATATTGGTAAAGCTTCTAACTTTACCATTTATTTTTATTTTTATAAAAGAAAAGTCTGATATTTGGGTGTTTTCAATTATTGCATCTTTAGGAGTTTTACTAAGTTCATTAATTAGTTTTATTTATATTTTAAAGCTGGATAATATAAAGGTAAAGTATAAAAAAATTAATGAAATTATTCATGTTTATAAAGAAAGCCTACCTTACTTTTTTAGTAATATTACTGGTGTTACAAAAGAGCAAATTATTGTTATTCTTCTAGGAGTATTTTTTGGTATGAAGGAAGTTGCTTTATATGATCTTGCAATGAAGATAATTTCTATACCAAGGACAATTTTTGTAAGTTTAAATACTGCAATTTTCCCAAAATTAATTAAATCCCTTAATCGTAGGATTATAAAAAAAATTATTGCTTTTGAGTTTTTAATTGGTTTAATGGTGATTTTGTTAGTTATTGTATGTGGAAAATATGTTGTAGAATTTTTGGGCGATTCAACTATGCTTCAATCTTATAGTTTGAGTATAATATTAAGTTTAACCGTAACGGTTTGGTTGGTTGTTGGATGCTTTATATACTTTATTTTTGTTCCAAACGGTAAGGGAGATATAGTTTTTAAAAATCAATTGTTTGCACTTTTTTCTTTGTTGTTTTTTCTATTGGTAGGCTTGAAAGTTTCGAATGATATTAGTGTATTTGCTTGGGCGATTAGTCTATCCGGATTATGTGAGATTTTTTTCTGTTACTATTTTTCTAAAAAATTAAGGTTATTATGAATAGTTTAGTTTCAATATTAGTACCAATATATAATGTCGAAAATTTTATTGAAAAATGTTCAGTATCATTATTTGAACAAACTTATAAAAATATTGAGTATGTTTTTGTAAATGACTGTTCACCAGATCATTCAATTGAAGTTTTAGAAAAAGTAGCCAAAAATTATCCAAATAGAATTAATAGTATAAAAATTATTAATCATGATATTAATAAAGGTTTAGCTGGAGCGCGAAATACAGCAATTTTAAATGCAAATGGTGACTATGTTTTACATGTCGATAGTGATGATTTTATTGAAAAAACAACTGTCGATAAATTAGTAAAAAAAGCTCAAGATGATTGTGCTGATATAGTGGTTTTTGATTATTATCTAGAGTGGCAAAAGGTTAATAAAAAAGTTGTTCATAAATTTGATCAGGATAAAATAAAATATTTAGATTTAGTACTTTCAGCACAAACAGAAAATTTCGTTGTAAATAAGTTAATTAAGAAATCTTTATATACTGATAATGGAATTCTACATACTCAGGGATTAAATTTTGGCGAAGATTATTTGGTTGTACCTAAGTTAATATTTTTTTCAAACAAAGTAGTGAAAGTTGATGAAGCATTTTATCATTATGTACGTTTTAATGATAACTCTTACACTTCATCTATTAGTAAAAAAAATATTGAAGATTTAATTTATGTATATCATGAACTAGATGATTTTTTAGCGAAAGTTAATTTTGATCAAAAATCTTTATATCTAGGGTGTGTAACGAAAAAATTTGAATTAATTCGGGATAGTATGTCAATTGAAAAATTTAAATTTATTAGGCAAAATTTTGTGATACAAGATCAAGATGTTTTATTAAATAAAATGTCTGGAATTAAATCTTTAATGTTAAAGTTGTTGAATAAGCAAATGTATTTTCGGTTACTGATTTTGACTAGATATTATAAAATGCTTATTAATTTTTCTCAAAAAATTAAAAAGCGGTACTAATATGATTAAGTTGATTATTAATTTAATAATTTGTTTTGCTTGTATTTTTTCACCAAGTGCTTACTCTTATGAGTATAATAGACCTCTTGCGAAAGTATTATTTTTGACTATTTTAGACTTTGATATTTATTTAAAAATCAACGATTATCGCTGATTAAATTTTGACTAACGCAAGATGTCTAATGTTTTTATACTATTGATTTTTATTATAATAATTGTATATTTAAATTATATTGCTGATTAATTTTTTAGAGGTTTGTGATGATTTTTTTTAAAAAAAATTTATTTTTTTCTATTTTTATTTTGTTTTATTTTATTTTTCTAAGTTTTTTGTTTTCTCTTTCATTTGATATAGTTGGTTTAAGTTTCATATTTAATTTAATTTTTGGTTGTTTTTTTATTGGCTTAAGTTTGCAAAAAAATATCAATACGCTTCTGTTTTTTTATATATTCAATTTATTATTTTTTGTTTTTATTCCATGGATTCATTATTCACTTAATGTGACAATATGGGCTAAAATCCCATTCTTTTTTAATGATTATATATTGTTAAATATGTTATTGTTTTTTATAAACATATGGGTTTTTCTTTTTTATTATATTTCACCTATTTTTGTTAAAATTAAAGAAAAAAATACTAATCAACCTAATTATTTAAAATCTTTATTTATTTGCTTTATGTGCTTTATTATTGTTTTTTATTCTGTTGATTTTAATTATATAAAGCTGTTTTTGAGGGGGTTGGAAGGTGATGATGTTGAATATATAGAAAAAAGTCCTATTCTACTTATCTTATCGGCGTTAGCTAGAATTTTGCCAGCATTTATTTTTTTAAGATTTTCTGATTCAAAAAATTTTTATAAAAAAATTACTATTTTTTTATTCGTCTTATTGTGTGCTTTTCCTTTATCAATCCCTAGATTTTATGTAGCATACATTTATCTACCAATTTTACTCAGTTCTTTTTCTTTTTTTAGAAGATCAATACAAATTACATTTATTATGATTTTATCAATTTTTATAGTTTTTCCTTTTTTAAATCAGTTTAGATATTTTTCATCAATTTCAAATCTGACTATTTTTCCAGAAAAAGAATTTTTTATCCAAGGTCATTTTGATGCATATCAGAATTTTTTAGAAGTTATTCGGGTTGATTTTATAACTTATGGATATCAGTTATTAGGTGTAATTCTATTTTTTATCCCTCGTAGTATTTGGCCTGAAAAACCAGTTGGCAGTGGTTATCAAATGGCAGAAAATTATAATTATAATTTTAACAATATTTCTATGCCTTTTTTAGCTGAAGGATATGTTAATTTTGGCTATATAGGTCTTTTACTTTTCTCAGCAGCCTTAGCAATAATTATGAAGCAACTTGACTTTAAATACTTGTTAAATTCTGGAGATAAGATGGTAATGAGTTTTGGCGTTTTTATTTGTGCAGGTTTATTTTTTATGTTTAGAGGTGATTTAATGTCTTCTTTTAGTTATATGCTATCAGGAATATTTGCTTATAAGATCGCAAGTAAAATATAATTTAGTTCTCAATAATTTTTGGTATTTATTTTGATCAATATTTTATATCTAATACCCTCTTTAATTAACTCTGGTGGTATGGAGCGTGTTTTAACAGATAAAGTTAACTATTTAATTAAATTAGGTAATTATAGTATCACTATTTTAACAACTGATATGAAAGCCACTGAAAGTCCATTTTATGAATTAGATGATAATGTCAAAGTTGTTAATTTGGAGATTTTTTTTGAAAGAATATTTAATTTCCCTCTTATTAAAAAGAGAAAAAAAAGCAAAATCCTATTGGAAATGTACGAAAGAAAACTTTCTAAATATATTTTAGACAATCAAGTAGATATTTGTATCTCTATGGGTGCAAAAGAACTCGAGTTTTTCTCAAAGCTTGATTTACCTGTTGTTAAAATTTTTGAATCTCATTTTAATCCGACTGTGAGGAGTAGTTTTATTGCTGATCATAAAGGGAGTTCATTATTTTGGCGTATATTAGGAAAGTATAGAGATTGGCAATATCTAGAGCAAACGAAAAACCTAGATCAGGTTGTGGTACTTACTAAAAGCGCGCAAATAGCATGGAAAAAAACACATAATAATGTTTGCCTAATTAACAATCCTAGCCCTTTTGCAACAATTAACTATAAAATTAATGATAAGGAATATAAACGAGCAATTGCTATTGGGCGTTTAGAAGATCAAAAAGGCTTTGATCTATTAATCGAGAGTTGGAAAAAAGTATATTCTATACATCCTGATTGGAAATTAGATATTTTTGGAGAGGGATCAAAAAAAGATGTACTCCAAAAGATGATCAGTGAAAATTGTTTGGATCAAGTAATTACCCTCAAAGGGATAACGCGAAACGTACAACAGGAATTACTCACAAGTGATTTTTATGTGATGTCTTCAAGATATGAAGGTTTACCAATGGTACTTTTAGAAAGTATTGCGAATGGTCTTCCTATCGTATCGTTTGATTGCCCAACAGGTCCTGCAGAAATTGTTGAAAATAATGATTGTGGAGTATTGGCATTAAATGGAAACATAAATGATTTAAGTGAAAAAATTATTTATATGATTGAAAGTATAGATATAAGAAAAGAAATGTCCGCAGTGGCAATAGAGAAGTCAAAAAAATATTCAATAGAATTAATTATGAAGCAATGGGTGGATTTGTTTGCTGAACTGATCGCTAATCAAGTAAGGATTAAATAAAAAATGATTCTCTTAGATAGTGTATATATTAATGATGGTGGTGGTCTAATTTTACTTAAGTATTTAGTGGATGTCTTAAATAAGCAGAATAAAGATGTTTATTATTTATTTGATGAGCGAACTAATGATGTTTTTAAAAATCTTGATATTAAAAAGACCTTTATACCTAATAAAATTTCTTTAAGAAAGAAATTTTATAAAGAAAATTCAAAAAAATTTAGTTCAGTATTGTGTTTTGGAAATGTTCCTCCACCTATTTCTTTAAAGGTTCCAGTATTTGTGTATTTACATCAAAAACTTTTTATTGAAATTCCATCTGATTTTTCCTTAAAAATGAAGTTAATTTATAAAATTAAGCAGATGATATTTAGTTTTTATAAGAGGAATGCTACTAAATGGTTAGTGCAAAGTGAATTAATGAAACAGCAGTTTACAAATAAATATTTTTTCGGAAATATGTCACATGTTAAAGTTATTCCTTTTTATCCACCACTCAATTTCTCAAATAGTAATATTGAACGAATAGAAAACTCATTTTTATATGTGAGTAACGTAGCTCCTCATAAGAATCATGAAAGTTTAATTGCTGCATTTTGTAATGCATATGATCAGATAAAAAAAGGCTCTTTAGTTATAACTGTACCTTCCAGCAATATAAGTCTATGTCAATTAATTAGTGGAAAACAAAAGCTTGGTTATCCCATTGAGAATATTGGTTTTGTTAATCGTGAAAATCTGATAGAACTTTATTTATCTCACGAATATCTTATTTTTCCATCACTTGCGGAAAGTTTTGGATTGGGGCTTGCAGAAGCCATTGATGGTGGTTGTAAGGTTATTGCTGCTGATCTTCCTTATACCTATCAAGTGTGTAATCCTTCTTTAACCTTTAATCCATACTCTATTGACTCTATAGAAAGTGCTATAATTAAATCAGTTACTCAGGAATTACCTGAATCGAATAAAATTATCACCAACGATATTAATCAATTGATATTACTTTTATCGGAATAGTTATGAATTTTAAAGGAAAAACATTACTAATTACAGGCGGTACTGGCTCGTTTGGTAATGCAGTTTTAAAACGTTTTTTACAAACTGATATTAAAGAAATTCGAATCTTTAGTCGTGATGAAAAAAAACAAGATGATATGCGTAAAAAATACCAATCATCTAAGCTAAAATTCTATATTGGTGATGTGCGTGATTATAACAGTGTCTTAAATGCGACTCGTGGTGTTGATTATATTTACCATGCGGCTGCATTAAAACAAGTTCCATCCTGTGAATTCCACCCAATGGAAGCAGTAAAGACCAATGTTCTTGGTACTGAAAATGTATTAGAAGCTGCGATTCAAAACCGTGTAAAACGCATCGTATGTTTAAGTACTGATAAAGCTGTGTATCCAATTAATGCAATGGGTATTTCTAAAGCAATGATGGAAAAAGTCATTGTGGCTAAATCACGTAATTTAGAAAATTTAGATACCACAATTTGCTGTACACGCTACGGCAATGTAATGGCATCTCGTGGTTCGGTTATTCCGTTATTTGTAGATCAAATCCGTCAAGGTAAATCACTCACCATTACCGATCCAAATATGACTCGTTTTATGATGACTTTGGATGATGCTGTTGATTTGGTTCTTTATGCTTTTGAACATGGAGAGAATGGCGATATTTTTGTACAGAAAGCACCTGCTGCTACTATTGAAGTTTTAGCACAGTCTTTAACGCAGCTTTTAAATGTGCCTGAACATCCAATTGTCATTATGGGTACGCGTCATGGTGAAAAAGCCTATGAAGCTTTGTTAAGCCGTGAAGAAATGGCAGTCGCATTTGATCAGGGTAATTACTTCCGTGTTCCTGCTGATCAGCGGGATCTAAATTATGCTAAGTATGTAGAAAATGGTGATTTAAAAATTAGCCAGCTTGAAGACTATAATTCGCATAATACAGAGCGCTTAGATGTAGAAGGCATGAAGAAGCTGCTGCTTAAACTTGAGTTTGTTCGTGCCTTAACACAAGGTCAATATATTGATCCTGAGGCATAACATGAAAATTTTAGTTACAGGCGCAAATGGTTTTGTTGCTAAAAATTTAATCCAATTTTTAGCCGAAAAGCCTGAAGTTGAAGTACTGAAACTGTATCGGGATTCAACAGCTCAGCAATTAGAACAAATGGTTCTAGATGCAGATTGGATCGTACATTTAGCGGGTGTAAACCGCCCACAGCATGATTCAGAGTTCATTGAAGGCAACGTCTCACTTACAGAGTCAATTTGCGAAATTTTGCGTCAACATCAAAAACAGACACCTATCATCCTTTCATCTTCTATTCAAGCTGAAAGAGACAATGTTTACGGTAAAAGTAAACTAGGTGGTGAGCAAGCACTTCATAAATTAAATCAGCAAAATGGCAATCCAATTTATATTTCCCGTATGGTTAATATTTTTGGTAAATGGTCAAAACCAAATTATAACTCAGCTGTTGCAACCTTTTGCTATAACATTGCCAATGATCTGCCAATACAAATCAATGACGAAAATGCGGCAATTCGTTTGGTGTATATAGATGATGTTGTAGAAACAATTTGGGACATTTTAAATCATAAATATCCAGCAAATGAATGCTTTGAAATTCAGCCTGAATATAGCATTACAGTTGGCAAGCTTGCTGATACTATTCGCGGCTTTAAAGCTTCAAGAGGAACATTGATTACAGATCATGTTGGGGTTGGTCTGACTCGAGCATTGTACTCAACGTATTTAAGTTTCTTAAAACCAGCTCAGTTTGATTATACCGTACCTAAATATGGTGATGAGCGTGGCGTTTTCGTAGAAATGCTGAAGACACCAGATGCAGGTCAATTTTCATATTTCACAGCACATCCGGGCATCACACGCGGTGGGCATTACCATCATACTAAAACTGAGAAATTCTTAGTAATTAAAGGTAAGGCATTATTTAAATTCAAGCATATTTCAACTGGTGAGTACTACGAGTTAGAAACCACGGGTGAAGAACCTCGTATTGTGGAAACAGTACCGGGCTGGACGCATGATATTACCAATATCGGTGAAGACGAAATGGTCGTTATGCTATGGGCAAATGAAATATTTGACCGTGCTAAACCAGATACTTTTGCAATGCCGCTTTCAAATTAAAGAGTTATTTTTGTGAAAAAATTAAAATTAATGACGGTTGTTGGAACACGTCCTGAAATTATTCGTTTATCACGTGTCATGGCAGTGTGTGATCAATATTTTGACCATATCATTGTGCACACTGGGCAGAATTATGATTATGAATTAAATGAAATTTTCTTTACTGATCTTGGTATACGCAAACCTGACTATTTTTTGAATGCAGCAGGTTTAACAGGTGCAGAAACCATTGGCAATGTGATTATTGCTGTAGATAAAGTATTGGAAGAGGTGCAGCCTGAAGCATTGCTAGTTTTAGGTGATACCAATAGCTGTACGGCTGTTATTCCAGCAAAACGTCGTAAGATTCCGACATTCCATATGGAAGCAGGAAACCGCTGCTTTGATATGCGTGTTCCAGAAGAAATTAATAGACGTATTGTTGACCATACCGCTGATATCAATTTGACCTATAGTACGATTGCGCGTGATTATCTGCTTGCCGAAGGTTTACCCGCTGATCTGGTGATTAAAACAGGCAGTCCGATGTTTGAGGTTTTAAACTTCTATAAACATAAAATTGAATCTTCAAATGTACTTGAGCAGCTTAATCTAACAGAGCATGAGTATTTTGTTGTCAGTGCTCATCGTGAAGAAAACATCAACTCTGATCAAAACTTTTTAGATTTGGTGGATATGCTGAATGCGGTGGCAGAACAATATAATTATCCAGTTATTGTTTCCACACATCCGCGAACTCGCAAACGAATCGAGCAAATGGGTGTTTCATTCCATCCATTAGTACAGTTATTAAAGCCACTTGGTTTCAGTGATTATAATAAACTGCAGCTGTCTGCAAAAGCGACGTTGTCGGATAGCGGAACGATTAATGAAGAGTCCTCAATTTTAAACTTCCCCGCCTTGAATTTGCGTCAAGCGCATGAACGCCCAGAAGGTATGGAAGAGGCTGCTGTGATGATGGTCGGTTTAACGGCTGAGCGTGTATTGCAAGGTTTGGCAATTATTGACAGCCAACCTCGTGACGAACAGCGCTTATTGCGTTTGGTTGCCGATTACAGCATGCCGAATGTAAGTGAAAAAGTGGCTCGTATTGTTCTGAGTTATACAGATTATGTTAATCGTGTGATTTGGAAAAAATACTAAGTGAAGCAGGTTGGCATGAAAAAAATTTTTTTGATTTCGGAATATATTCTTCCTACCCAAAATACAACAGGGTATTTATTCCATAAGTTGCATAAAAATTTAAAACAGCAGTATGGAGACAATCTGCAAATCCTTGTAAAGGAAGATCCTATACATAAGATTGAAGATGCCATTTTAGTTGCTGATGTCAACCTGAATAAGAAAAAACTCATCCAACGGTTGTTTTTTGAGTTGGTGATTTCACTTAAATTTCTCATCAAAATCTTACAACATGTTGGAAAGGGAGAGGTTGTCTTTACGGGGACGACCCCTATTTTTTTATTACCAGTCATTTATATTGCTAAAAAGATAAAAAAATTTAAATGGATTTTGCTTGTACATGATGTTTTTCCAGAAAATCTTATAGCGGCTAAGGTTCTAAAGCGGAATAATTTTTTTTACAAAGTACTAAAGTTCTTCTTTGATAAATTTTATGCTGAAGCTGATAAACGTATCGTTATCGGTAAAGATATGAAAGATTTGATAGATGAAAAGGTTTCCATTTCAGATTCGATTATTATTCAAAATTGGATCGACCACCATGACATTGAAGTCCAAGAAAAAAATCAAAATAATATTTTAAATACTTTGGGCTGGCAAAGTGAGGGACCTATTTTTTATTTTTTTGGTAATATTGGACGTGTCCAAGGAATTAAAAACATAATTCAGGCTTTAGAAATGATACCAGCTGGCCAAAGGCCTAAAGTATTATTCATTGGTGGTGGTGCATATGAAAATGAGCTTAAAAGTCAAATAGCGCAACTCAATGATCTAAATATTCAATATATTGGCAGCTTAGATCCATCAAAAAAATCAGATGGTTTAAATGCAGGAGATATTGCAATTGTAACACTTGCTGAAGGCATGTATGGTTTAGGTGTACCAAGTAAAGCATATTATTCTATGGCTGCTGATAAGCCTATATTGGCAATCATGGAAGATAAAACAGAAATCGTAGAAATGATTGATCAGCACTCAATTGGTTGGGCGGTATCTGCGGGAAATCCTGAAGCATTAGCACAATTATTTTTAGACATCAGCCAAAATTTTAATACAAAAAGTTTAGATTCTTCGCGTAGAGTTTTAATAGAAAAATATTCAGAACAAATTGCGATGAAAAAAATTGTTAGCGTCATTGAAGAAGTCCGTTTAGGTAAATAGGAATTTAGCTTTATTATGAAACGACTTATAGATATTGTTATTGCAACTACAGCACTAATTTTACTTTCTCCCATTTTTATTTTGGTCGCATATAAAGTAAGCAAAAATCTAGGCTCTCCAGTATTTTTTCTACAAGACCGTCCAGGTAAAGATGGCAAACTTTTTAAAATGATTAAGTTTCGTTCAATGAAAGATGCTTTTGATAAAAATGGAAATCCATTGCCAGATGATCAGCGAATTACAACATTTGGGCATAAATTACGAGCAACAACTTTAGATGAAATGCCACAACTGTTAAATGTGCTAAAAGGTGACATGAGTATTGTAGGGCCACGTCCACAAATGAAAGATTTTCTAGAACACTATACTCCTGAGCAAATGCGTCGCCATGAAGTGAAGCCCGGTATGACAGGACTCGCTCAAGTCAGTGGGCGTAATAACCTGTCATGGGAAGAAAAATTTGAGTTAGATGTACAATATGTTGATACTCATACGATATGGCTTGATTTTAAAATTATGTTTAAAACAGTTGAAGTCATGTTAAAGAAAGAAGGTATTAATGCTCCAGACCAAGAGGTTGGAGCTGTCCGTTTTTCAAGCCAAAATAATTCTCAGTCTGAATCAATTCGTAAATAATTTATTTTTATCACAATGAGTCATATGATCAAAAAAGCCATTCTCCCAGTCGCAGGCCTTGGTACACGTTTTTTACCTGCGAGTAAATCCATTCCCAAAGAAATGGTCACAGTGGTTGACCGTCCAGCGATTGAATATGTTGTGAAAGAAGCAATTGCTGCTGGCATTGAGCAAATTATTTTAGTGACACATTCTTCCAAAGCATCGATTGAAAATTACTTTGACCGCAGTTTTGAGCTAGAAACTACCCTAGAAAATAAAAAGAAATTTGATTTACTCAAAGAAATCACTGAAATTTTACCGCCACATGTCAGTGTGATCAGCGTACGTCAACCACAGCCACTTGGTTTAGGCCATGCTGTACTGTGTGCAAAAGCTGTAGTAGGTGATGATGATTTTGCTGTGCTATTACCAGATGTTCTTGTAAAAGATTCATCAGAAACCAATGATTTGAGCTTAATGATTCAACGTTTTGATGAAACTAATGCATCACAAATTATGGTGGAAGCTGTACCAGATCACATGGTCGATCAATATGGCATTGTCGATGTTGCTTCTATACCTGCCGAAGGGCATAGTATTCAAATGCAAGGTATCGTGGAAAAACCTGCTGTCGACGCTGCACCATCAAATTTATCGGTAGTGGGTCGCTATATTTTACCTGCCAAGATTATGCAATTGCTCGAAAATACGCCTAAAGGGGCAGGTAATGAGATTCAGTTGACCGATGCAATTGCAGCTTTGCAAGCAACCGATACGGTGGAAGCCTATCGTATGAAAGGTCAAACGTTTGATTGCGGCAGTAAATTAGGCTATCTCAAAGCGGTTTTACATTATGGCGTAGACCATCCAAAATTAGGAGAGGAATTTAAAGCGCTGATCAAAGAACTAAAACTATAAAAAGAGACTGATATGAAGGTTGCAGTATTTGGACAAACGCTCTTTTCAGGTGTATTTGCTGCTTTGCTAGCAGAATGCGGTCATCACGTTTTTTGGTATGAACCACTGAAAACGTATGAAAGCGAACATGTGTATATACAAGATGAAGCTGTAAAAAATCTACTCAACAAACAACAAAGTAGTTTTTTAAAATACTGCGATTTTAATGATATTCCAATAGATGTAGATGCTTATTTCTTCAGTTTTAACCCAGCTGAAGAAAAGCAATGTATTGAAATTCTTCAAAACATCAAACAACGTCCCATTATTCACCCTAAACTGATGATCAATGCGTCTACTTTAGGACTACATGGGACAGAAAAATTTGCAAAAATTTTGCATGAAGATGAGTGGGTCTATTTACCCGACATGATTCAGGAAGGAAACGCGTTACAAAGCTTTGCCCAAGCCAAGCAGTTGATTGTTGGAACTGCATCGGATATTGCTCAAATTAAAATTAAGGAACTCTTACGCCCTTTATTCCCACGTCAGCAGCAGTATCTTTTTATGCCCATTTTAGATGCTGAATTTACCAAGTTGAGTATCTCTGGCATGTTGGCGACACGAATTAGTTATATCAATGACTTGGCAATGGTTGCTGAGAAATTAGGCATTGATATTGAGTCAGTTCGTCAGGGGATGGCTGCGGATAATCGTATTGGAGGATCTTATCTCTATCCGGGTGCAGGCTTTGGTGGGGAAAACTTTTCACATGATATTCAGACCTTGACGCATACGGTGTCTGGTGTGGGTGCAAATAGTCAATTGCTTGCTCAAGTGTGGGATATTAATGAGCAGCAAAAAGAAGTTTTATTCCGTAAATTGTGGAATTATTATCATGGTGATTTAAAAGGGAAAACTGTTGCAATTTGGGGTGCTGCATTTAAAGAAAAAACCTCCAGTACGCGACAATCTCCTATTCATACCATGTTGGCAGCACTATGGGCTCAAGGTGTAAAAGTTAAATTACACGACCCTCAAGCCTTGGAAGAAATTAAAAAAATATATGGTGAGCGACCTGATCTTATATATTGCACAGAGCAATATGAGGCAGTGCAAGATGCACATGCTTTGTGTTTATTGACTGCATGGAAACAATATTGGAGTCCAAATTATACCGAATTGCTTAAAACCATGCAGCATCCGCTTATTTTGGATGGGCGCAATATTTATGATCCAGCATATGTGAAGTCTCAAGGTTTTGTATATATGGGGGTAGGACGTTAATGGCTATGAAAACTCAACCCTATATGGTCGAACATTTAGATTCAGTTTTAGGCAGTCTTCATAGTTTGAAAACTGAATTTGAAAATAAGCATTTAACAGAACTCTTTGCTGAAGACCCTCAGCGATTCGAAAAATTCTCTGTGCCTTTAGAGCCGGTGGTTTTTGATTTTAGTAAACATAGAGTCAATCAGCCCGTTGTCAAAAATCTAGTCCAGTGGGCACAAACACAAGATTTAACGTCGTGGATAAAGCGTTTATTTTCTACTGAAGAAATTAACTATACCGAACAGCGTGCAGCCATGCATTGGGCGCTACGATTACCTAAAGATGATCAGTCTCATCCTGAATTAGCAGAACAAGTGCATACACAACTTGAGCGTATGTATGCTTTGGTAGAAAAAATTCATGCCGGCCAATGCCGCGGTGCAACGGGTGAAGTCATTCAAGACGTGGTGAATATTGGGGTCGGAGGGTCAGACTTAGGACCACTGATGGTGAGTCATGCCTTATCTGATTTCAAAAAATCCACACATAAGCCACTCGATGTACATTTTGTGTCGACGATAGATGGTAGTCAGCTTTCAGATTTATTGCATCAACTTCGCCCCGAAACCACGCTATTTATTATTTCTTCAAAATCGTTCGGGACCATTGATACCTTATCCAATGCGCAAACAGTGCGGTTATGGCTTGAAAAAGCACTTGGGCAAGAATCACAAATTTTAAAGCATCATTTTATTGGCGTATCTACCAAAGCAGATAAAATGACAGAATGGGGTATTGCAGCCGAAAACCAATTTTTGCTCTGGGATTGGGTAGGCGGTCGCTATTCACTTTGGTCATGTATTGGTTTACCGATTGCACTGACAATTGGTGTTGATGGCTTTAAACAACTGTTAGCTGGCGCATATGCAGTAGACCAGCATTTTCAGACGGCACCTTTCGAACACAATATTCCTGTATTAATGGGCTTATTGGGTGCGTGGAATAATAATTTCCTTGATATTCAGACCCATGCAGTACTGCCATATGATGGGCGTTTGAAATATTTCGCCTCTTATTTGCAGCAGTTAGAAATGGAATCGAATGGTAAATCGATTCAGCGTAATGGTCAAAAAGTGGATTGGGATACTTGCCCGATTATATGGGGGGAAGTGGGACCAAATGCGCAGCATGCTTTTTATCAATTGCTGCATCAAGGTAGTCAAGCAGTGAGTTGTGATTTTATTGCGCCAGTGCAGCGCTATCAGGCCCAACAATTTACCTATGTCGATAATGCAGAGGCGCTGGTGGAACAGCATCATTTGGCCTTATCCAATTGTTTGGCTCAATCGCGCTTACTGGCATTTGGTAATCAGGCATTGGATCAACATGAAGTTGCAGATTTATCTGAATATAAACAATATGCTGGCAATCAACCAAGTACCACGATTTTAATGCAAGAGTTGAATCCTTATAGTTTGGGCATGCTGATTGCGATGTATGAGCACAAAGTCTTTGTGCAATCTGTGCTTTGGAATATCAACCCATTTGATCAGTGGGGCGTTGAAAAAGGCAAAGAGATTGCCAATCAGCTACTTCCAATATTAAATGGTGATCGAAAGGATATTGCGGATTTAGATGGTTCAACGCAAGGCTTACTACAAATATTATTAGGAAAAACCAATGGCTAAAATTTTAGTAACAGGTGGTGCAGGTTATATTGGTTCACATACTTGTATTCAACTTTTGAGCGCAGGGCATGACGTTGTTGTACTGGACAATTTATCCAACAGTTCTGTCGAATCCTTAGCACGTGTTCAAGCGTTGGCAGCTAAAACATTAGATTTTGTTGAAGGTGATATTCTCGATCAGCAAATTTTAGATCAAATTTTTCAGCATCATTCTATTGATGCTGTGATTCACTTTGCAGGTTTAAAAGCTGTGGGTGAAAGCCAAAAAGAGCCACTAAAATATTTTGAAAATAATATCTCAGGTTCTATTAGCTTAGTTAAAGCGATGGAGCGTGCTCAAGTCTTTACGTTGGTCTTTAGTTCATCTGCAACCGTTTATGATGAAGCCAATATTTCACCCTTGAATGAAACCATGCCTACAGGTATGCCAAGTAATAACTATGGCTATACCAAACTGATTGTCGAGCAATTACTAGAGAAATTATCGGCTGCAGATGAGCGCTGGTCAATTGCATTGCTGCGTTATTTTAACCCTGTAGGCGCACATAAAAGTGGCCAAATGGGTGAAGACCCTCAAGGGATACCCAATAATTTGATGCCTTATGTCACACAGGTGGCAGTCGGCCGTCGTGATAAGTTGTCAATTTTTGGCAATGATTATGACACGGTAGATGGTACAGGTGTGCGTGATTATATTCATGTGGTTGATTTGGCCAATGCACATTTATGCGCATTGAATCATCGTTTAAAAACGCAAGGATGCCGCGCTTGGAATATTGGTACAGGCAATGGGATTTCAGTAAAACAAATTCGAGATACTTTTGAGAGGGTAAATGGTATTGAGATACCCTTTGAATATGTACCTCGTCGAGAAGGTGATGTTGCAACTTCATTTGCTGATAATGCCCGTGCTGTGGCAGAGTTAGATTGGCAGCCTCAATATGGTTTAGAAGATATGTTGAAGGATAGTTGGAACTGGCAAAAACAAAATCCGAATGGTTATAACTAAGATTAAAATTTAGTGTGTAAATTCATTAAAGACAGTATGGCAAATTTTGTATTTGCCATACTTCTAACTATCTAACTTAAGTATTGAATCATGTATTGATTGTGCAAAAATGATGATAGATCTTATCTTTTGTTTGAAAAAAATCGTTATCATATGTGAAAGATAAATTGACTGAAATAATATATGAAATATCAATCTCTTAGGGTTTTATCATTTGCCATTTTTTCTTCTCTAGCTCTGCCGGTTTACGCTCAAGGGATCATTTTGAATAATGATGATCTACGTACAGATCTAAATTGGCTAAACCAACAAGGTGTGATCCAAATTAGCACTTCGACTTGGCCATTGAGTGGTGAAGAAATTCAGCGTGCATTATCCACTGCGAAAATTGAAAACACTGCTCAGCAGAAAGTTGTCAATTCGGTTATGGCAAATTTAGAAGCAGAAAATACCTCTATTAAGCTCGCTTTATTTGCTGAAACAGATCCACAAAACATCCCGCAAAAATTTGCAGATGAGCAAAAATCGCAATATCAAGCGGCCCTTGAATTGAATGCAGGTGGAACGCAGTGGGATGCAAGACTGCGAGTCAATGCTGAAAAAGATCCAATCATTGACCATGGACATGATGTCAATTTAGAAGGTTCTTATATTGCAGGAAAATTGTGGAATCAATGGTTGATTGCGGGACAAATCCCAACCTATTGGGGACCTGGACATGAAGGAAGCCTAATCCGTGGTGATGCGAGTCGCCCTGTTTATGGTTTTACTATGCAAAGAGCAGAACAACAGGCCTTTGAAACAAAGTGGCTGTCATGGATTGGACCTTGGCAATATCAAGCTTTTGCAGGTCAATTAGATGACTACAGTGCGATTCCAGATGCCAAACTATTAGGGCTGCGTCTAACTTCACAGCCATTGCCTTACTTGGAGCTAGGCGCTTCTCGAATTCTTCAATGGGGAGGTGAGGGGCGCTCAGAAAGTTTTGACTCATTATGGAATGCAATTAAAGGTAATGACAACTTTTATGATGGCGATCTAGATAAGTCTAATCAAATTGCAGGTTTTGATGCACGCCTTAATTTAAACCACTGGAGTGGTGTGCCGATTAGCCTTTATGGGCAATATGTAGGTGAAGATGAAGCTGGGCTTCTTCCTTCAAAAAAAATGTATTTAGCTGGTGTCGATTATTCTTCACAATTGAATAATTTACCTCTGCAGGTGTATGCAGAATGGGCTGATACTCGAACCAATGGAGACGTACAAGGTATTTCCTATAATCACTATATTTATCAAGATGGCTATTATCAACACGGCTTCCCGTTAGGGCATGCCATGGGCGGGGATGGTCAAATGCTAAGTCTCGGTGGAGACATTCGCTTTGATGTTATGAATCGCTTAAATGGGCGAGTAATGGTGGCAAAAGTTAATCAATCAAATTCGATAAATAATCAGGCATTTACTCAAAAAGATGAAATTAAAGCTTTAGATCTTACTTGGACACATTACTTAAAACCAAATGCGCCATTGAAACTGAATGGATGGGTGAGTGATTCTGATGTCTATGGTCAAGATGCGGGAGTGTCTATCGGAGTCGAAATTCCATTGGATCGTTCATTATTTTAATCAGTTGTCAGCTTAAATAGAATTTCTTTCTAGTTGAGCTAAGAAAAAAACCATTCAACTTAATGAATAAGTTGAATGGTTTTTTTTATTGGAATGCAGAACAATACTAACCTTGAATCAGCTGTGTTAATTCATCCACGTAGGCTTGCATCGGTTTCGGATTTTGGTCTTTACGGCTTTCAATGTTAAGACGCAATAAAGGTTCAGTATTAGAAGCACGTACATTTAGACGCCATGCACCAAAATTCAGACTGACGCCATCTGTTTCATCAATCGCAGGATTTTGATCGGCAAAGTGATCAAAAATCTTTTGAATGGTGGCTTGAGTATCCGCAACTTTAAAATTGATTTCACCCGAACAAGGGAACTTTTCAATCATACCTTCAACCAGTGAAGACAATGTTTGCTGGGTTTCTGAGAGTACAGAAATCGCCAATAACCAAGGAATCATACCACTGTCACAGTAAGCAAAATCACGGAAGTAATGATGTGCTGACATTTCACCGCCATACACTGCATTGTGCTCACGCATTTTTTCTTTAATGTATGAATGCCCTGATTTAGACTGAATCGCTTCACCTTGGTATTGTTCAATCACATCAAAGGTATTCCAAACCAGGCGAGGGTCATGCACAATTTTCTCACCAGATTGTTTCAGTAAGAACGCTTGTGCCAATAGACCGACAATATAATAGCCTTCAATGAATTGACCTTTTTCATCAAATAAGAAGCAGCGGTCAAAGTCACCATCCCACGCGATACCCATATCTGCATGATGGTCAATCACCGCATTACGGGTGCTGTCACGGTTTTCAACTAAAATCGGGTTGGGAATACCATTCGGGAAGGTGCCATCGGCATCGTTGTGAATTTTGACAAATTCAACAGGCATATTGAACTGTTTAAATTTTGCTTCAATGGCATCAACCACATGACCAGCAGCGCCGTTACCCGCATTCATGACCAATTTGAGTGGGCGAATTTTAGCAGGATCAATATATGATATTAAATGATCAATATATTCAGGCAGAATATTGTATTTTTCAGTCTTGCCTTTAGTGATAACTTCATTAAAGTTGCCTGATTCAGCCAATAAACGAATTTCTTTTAACCCTGAATCTGCTCCAATCGGACGTGCATTTTCGCGGACCAATTTCATGCCGTTATAGTCCATCGGGTTGTGGCTTGCCGTGATTTCGATCCCACCTTGAACATCTAGATGAAAGGCACCGAAATAGACTTCTTCAGTCCCCGTCATACCTAAATCTAATACATCAACACCCGCATCATTCAGACCTTTGATGGTGGCTTGTTTTAAATCTTCACTGCTGAGACGGATGTCGCAGCCCACCACAATCTTGTTTGGTTGATAAATTTGCCCATACGCACGACCAATTTTATAAGCAATCTCTTCATTGAGTTCTGTACCAAGTTTGCCGCGGATATCATAGGCTTTAAAACAAGTAAGCATTGTCATGTTATTTCCAACTATAGAAAAAAGGGCTGGAAATTCCAGCCCTTGATCAAAAATTATTATTCCACCGTCACTGACTTCGCCAAGTTACGTGGCTGATCGACATCTGTTCCACGCAGCACTGCAACATGGTATGAGAGTAATTGCACGGGTACGCTGTATACGATTGGTGACAAGATTTCATTCACACTTGGCACATAAACCACGTGTTGACGATCTTTCGCCTTGATCCCGCTGTTTTCATCGGCAAAGACAAACAACTCACCACCACGCGCTTGAACTTCTTCCATATTTGATTTGAGTTTATCCAACATGTCATCTTGTGGAGCAAGAATCACCACAGGCATATCATTATCAACCAGTGCCAATGGACCATGTTTTAACTCACCAGCCGCATAACCTTCAGCATGGATGTATGAAATCTCTTTGAGTTTCAAAGCACCTTCAAGGGCGATAGGGAACTCAGTTCCACGACCCAAGAATAGACAGTGATTTTTTTCAACAAATAATTCTGATAGACGTAGAATCTCAGCATTATTTTGTAAAGTATCTAAAATCACTTTTGGTGTATGCCAAAGCGCTGCAATAATTTCAGAAACACGGTCAGTTGAAATGCTTTGCTTAATTTGACCAATTTTCAATACCAATAGCATCAATGCCGCAAGCTGTGTGGTAAATGCTTTGGTCGAAGCAACACCAATTTCAGGGCCTGCGAGCGTCAACAAACTGTAGTTGGTTTCACGTACCATCGACGAGGTTGCCACGTTGCAAATGGTCATGGTGGTGATATTCAAGCTTTTCGCTGCTGCACGCTTTTGCGTATCACGCAGTGCAGCTAAAGTATCGGCTGTTTCACCTGATTGAGAAATACAAACATACAGTGTGTTATTCACAATCACAGGCGAGCGATAACGGAATTCACTGGCAATTTCGACTTGGCAAGGCACATCGATCAGTTGTTCAAACCAATATTTGGCAATCATGCCGGCATGGTAGCTAGTACCACAAGCGATGATTTGCACTTGTTGAATTTGGCTGAAATCTTGAGCTGCATTGGCAAGGAAATCATCACGAAGCGCATTACCATTTAAGGCTTGTGAAATCGTTTGTTTAATCGCTTCAGGCTGCTCATAAATTTCTTTGAGCATATAGTGTTTATATTCACCTTTTGAAGCATTGCTTACAGTCGCATCAAGCTCTTTGATTGGACGATTTACCAATTTACCATCGACGAATACTTCAATGGTATGACGTGTCAAACGTGCAATATCACCTTCTTCAAGGTAGATAAAACGGTTGGTAATCGGTAAAAGTGCCAATTGATCCGAGCTAATAAAGTTCTCGCCAATACCGACACCAATCACAAGAGGTGAACCTTCACGCACCGTGATTAATTCATCAGGATGGTCGGTATGTACGATACCCAGTGCATAAGCACCTTTGAGTTGAGGCACGACACTTTTAACTGCTTCTAAAAGACTCGGAGTGCTTTTTAAAGCATCATTGACTAAATGCGCGACAACTTCTGTATCTGTTTGTGAGGTAAAGACATAACCAAGCGCTTCAAGATCATCTTTAAGTTCTTGATAGTTTTCAATAATACCGTTATGAACAACAGCCACATTGCCTGAAATATGCGGATGGGCATTATTTTCAGTTGGTTTACCATGGGTTGCCCAGCGTGTATGTGCAATACCGACTGAACCTGCGATATCTGCTTCTTCAACGGCTTGTTCAAGATTTGCAACTTTACCTACGCGACGTTCACGTAGAACGTGGCCTTTATTAATCAGCGCTAAACCCGCAGAGTCATAGCCACGATATTCAAGACGCTTTAAGCCTTCAATTAAAATATTGGTAATACTACGTTCTGCAACGCCGCCGACGATACCACACATAATGAATTCCTCTTATTTCTTAATCTTTTGCGGACGCGGATAGTTTTCTTTGGCAAATTGCTTCGAACGTTCTACCGCAAGGCTATTGTCTGCCACGTCACGTGTAATGGTTGAGCCAGCACCCACTGTTGCACCATGACCAATGGTGACAGGAGCGACTAATGAGCTATTTGAGCCGATGAAAGCTGAGTCACCGATAATGGTTTTAAATTTGTTTGCGCCATCATAGTTGCAGGTAATGGTGCCTGCGCCAATGTTTGAACCTGCACCGACTTCCGCATCACCTAAATAGGTAAAGTGGTTGGCTTTAGAGCCTAAGCCGACAGTGGTATTTTTAACTTCAACAAAGTTACCAATATGTACTTCTGCAGCTAATTTTGCGCCAGGGCGTAAACGTGCAAATGGACCGATTTGAGCGTCTTCACCAACAATGGCACTGTCAAAAACGCTATATGGTTGAACTTTAGTACCTGCCGCAATCTTGGTGTTTTTAATGATACAACCTGCACCAATTTCTACGTTATCACCAATTTCAACATCACCTTCAATAATCACGTTGATATCGATACGGACATCTTGACCAACAGTCAGTGTGCCACGTAAGTCGAAACGTGCAGGATCAATCAGGTGAACGCCTTGTTGCATTAGTTGTTTAGCTTGGAATGCTTGAAATTCACGCTCAAGGGCTGCCAATTGTACGCGGTCATTGACACCTTCCACTTCGAATGCACGCTCTGGTTCAACAGATGCAACTTCGAGACCGTCGGCAATCGCCATGGCAACGATATCGGTCAGGTAATATTCACCTTGCGCATTATTATTGCTTAATTTTGGTAACCATTCATGCAATTTGGCATTGCTTACTGCATAAATACCGGTATTAAATTCTTTGATTTTACGTTGTTCTTCAGAGGCATCTTTGTGTTCAACAATGGCTTGAATTTTGCCATTTTCACGTACAATACGACCATAACCTGTCGCATCATTAACCGTTAGGGTTACTAAGCCAATACCTGTTTGAGCAGATGCATCTAATAGTTTTTGTAATGTTGCTTCAGTGATACAAGGCACATCACCTGAGAGAATCAAAGAAATCCCAGTTTTTGCTAGGACAGGCAGAGTCACTTTGACTGCATGGCCTGTACCTAATTGTTCTGCTTGTTCAACCCATTTGACATTTTCATGTGCAAACGCGTTTTGAACCAATTCGCCGCCATGTCCATAGATGGTAATTATTTCTTCTGCATTTAGTTTTTTCGCAGTGTTGATGACATGGCCGAGCAGCGGTTGTCCTGCGAGGGGTTGTAATACTTTGGGTAAACGAGAACGCATACGTGTCCCTTTACCTGCAGCAAGAATAATAACGCTAGTAGACATGTTTAATCCTAGGTGTTTCTATTACATAGACAAAATATAAAAATAAATACAGATGCAAAGCGCGGCCCAAAGGCCCGCAATAATGTCGTCGAACATGATGCCAAAGCCACCACCGACTTGACGGTCAATGACACGAATAGGCCACGGTTTCCAGACATCAAATAAACGGAATAAAGCAAAACCAATCAATGCCCAAGTCCAGCTCATTTGCCCAAGATATAAAATCGGGAGGAAGGTAATGGACTGACCGGCAAATTCATCCCATACGATGCGGCCATCATCATGAACACCCATGACTTTGGCGGTTTGACCGCAAATATAGATACCAATAATCGACATGATGATCATGACTATAATGGAGTTGAAAAAGCCGATTGCAAGCCAACCTGGAATAAACAACAAAGCAAAAGCAGAGCCAAAGGTGCCCGGTGCTTTGGGTGCAAGACCCGAACCAAATCCCACGCCACAAAAGGCGATGACTCGGTTAAACCAAGACATGGATTTAAAGTTAATGGCTGGCTTATGCAAAATGCTGGTATCCCTTAAATTTTATGACTTGGTCAACACCGTGGTTGTTATAACGGATTCCCAAATTAGGGGTGATTTGACCGATTTTACTAATGTTTACATCTAATTTTAGTTGCAGAAGTTTTTTATAATTCTGCGGACTTATTGTAAAGCATAACTCATAGTCATCTCCACCCGCGAGGGCGTATTGCCACTGCTTTTCTTGTTGTAATTGTTTTACATCGGGATCGATAGGAAGTTGATCTAATTCAATTTCTGCACCGACGTGTGAAGCAGCGAGGATATGTCCTAAATCTTGTGCGAGCCCATCAGAGACATCAATCATACTGTTGGCTAAGCCTTTTAGCTGTTGGCCCAGTAAGCAACGTGGCATTGGATAGTCCAAGCGCTTTTGTAATTGGTGGCCCAAATGTTTTAAGCCAAATGCAGCATCACCGACTTGTCCGCTGACGCAGATATAATCACCAATTTTGGCGCCTGAACGTGGGACAGCCTGTCCTGATTCTACCCAGCCGAGGGCTGTGACTGAAATCGTTAAATGTGGACTTTGAGTGGTATCACCACCAATTAAACTCACACCAAATTGATCGCAACAATCATATAAACCCTGACTAAAGCCTTTGAGCCAGTCATGATCAATTTGGGGTAGGCTCAATGCCAATAAAATACTGTGTGGTTTGGCACCCATTGCAGCAATGTCAGAGAGATTGACGGCAACAGATTTCCAGCCGATGGCATGTGGGTTTGTGTCGAGAGGGAAGTGACGTCCAGCAACCAGTGTATCGGCACAGATGGCCAATTGTTGCTGTGGAGGAGGGGTGAGCAAGGCTGAGTCATCACCGACCCCTAAATCGACAGAATTGATATTCTGTCGATTAAAATAGGTATCAATGATCGAGAACTCAGCCATACAACGTACTACTTAAAAAATTAATTAGCTTGTTGTTTTTCTGCTGCACGCAATGTAGTCGCTAAACGATCCAATACACCATTGATGTATTTGTGGCTGTCTGCACCGCCAAAATGTTTAGCTAACTCGATCGCTTCATCTAACACGACGCGATATGGAATCTCAAGATGTTCTTTGAGTTCATATGCACCAAGACGAAGTGTTGCAAGTTCAACACCATCTAAAGCGTCTACTTCACGATCGAGTACAGGGATTAAAAGCGCATCCAATGCTTCATGATTGGCAACAACCTCGGTCAATAACTCGTGGTAATAGCCGAGGTCGACCTTGTGCATGGCATTATCCACACGTGTACGTGCTTCAATCTCATGGACAGGATTACGGCTCATTTGCCATTCATAAATTCCTTGTACAGCAAAGCGACGTGCTTTACGTTTTGCTGCATAAGTTGCTTGAAGTGTTTGCGACATAGCGTTAAATAGCCTTTAACAAGTTAACCATTTCAATAGCAGTCAAGGCAGCTTCACTACCTTTATTGCCTGCTTTTGTACCTGAGCGTTCAATCGCTTGTTCAATACTATCCGTAGTCAATACACCATTAATTACTGGTAAGCCAGTGTCTAGACCAACAACGCCTAAACCTTTGGCACATTCGCCAGCAACAAAATCGAAGTGAGGCGTGCTACCACGAATCACTGCGCCAAGCGCGATGATGGCATCGAAACGATCTGAAGCTGCAAGTTTCTTCGCAACCACAGGAAGTTCCCAAGCACCCGGTGCATGAACAACAGTGATATTATCCTCTGATACGCCATGACGTTTCAATGTATCAACGGCACCTTCTAGCAAATGTTCAACAACAAAGCTATTAAAACGACCAACTAAAATCGCATAACGGTCTTCGTTCGCGAGATGTAACATACCTTCAATACGGCGAACTGCCATAGCAACCTCGATTATTTCTCTGATGTTTGATTTGCGGTGATGTATTCCACCACTTCTAAGTTAAAACCTGATAGTGCATTAAAGCGTAGTGGAGAGCTGAGTAGCTTCATTTTTTCCACGCCTAAATCACGTAAAATTTGTGCACCGACACCAATGGTTTGATACTGCTGAGACAGTGCCGCATTGGATTTAACATTTTTCGGTGCAGTTAAATTTTCTAAAGCAGGGCCTAAGTCCTGTAAATGACGCTGACCAATCCATACTAAAACACCACGATCGCTGGATGCGATTTCTTTCAGTGCTTTATCGAGATTCCACGCCGGAGCGCCATCTTGTTTATTGAGTTTTAATAAGTCACGAACCGGGCTGAAACCATGTACACGGACTGTGGTTACGCCTTGTTTCGGTTCGCCTTTAACTAGTGCCAAATGAATGTCTGGATTACCAATTTCACGGTAACGGAACAATTCAAAAGTACCGTATTCAGTATCTAAGGTTTGTTGATCAATGCGCTCAACGGTTTGCTCATTGGTCATGCGGTAGTGAATTAAGTCCGCAATCGTCCCCATTTTTAAGCCATGCTTTTCAGCAAAGACTTCAAGATCAGGGCGACGTGCCATGGTGCCGTCTTCATTGATGATTTCACAAATCACCGAAGCTGGTTCAAGACCTGCTAAACGCGATAAATCACAACCGGCTTCTGTATGACCTGCACGGTGAAGGACACCACCAGGCTGCGCCATCAGCGGGAAAATATGGCCTGGCTGAACAATATCAGCGGGTTTTGCATGTGCTGCTACAGCAGTTTGAATGGTGTGCGCACGTTCAGCAGGTGAGATGCCTGTTGAAATGCCATTTGCTGCTTCAATCGACAATGTGAAGTTTGTACCGTGCTGTGCACCATTGGCATCAACCATGAGTGGTAAATTTAACTGTTGGCAACGCTCTTTGCTGAGCGTTAAGCACACAAGACCACGCGCATGCGTAATCATGAAGTTGATATCTTCAGGGCGTACGTGGGTCGCAGCGATAACAAGGTCGCCTTCATTTTCACGATCTTCATCATCCATCAGGATGACCATTTTTCCTGCACGAATATCAGCTACGAGCTCTTCAACAGTATTGAGCGGCATCAATCTTCACCTTTTTGTTTGTCTCGAATGACATTTACTTGCATTGATTGTTGCATAGTCTAACGTTTTTTTGCGTTCTTTGCCTATGCTTATCATTTTCCTTTAATGGCTCATTGTTATACACAGTCGTCAGAACCTTGAAAAGAGGACTTTATTTGAATTGTGCCATTTATGCCCAATCTTTAAGCGATTGAAAAGCATAAAAATGGGTAAGCTTATACAGATTTTAAATAATTCAAATGAAAGAGATGAACAGTTTGTCGGAAAACTGTCGGTCTTTAACTCCATGAACTGTCACATAAAAATCAATCACGTTGATGCAGCCACATGGCTCTCTAAATATTGCCGAATCATCATCTTATTGGCGTTTAAAATAGTTTTTTGCAAATGTGGATCTGCGGCTGCACGCGCAATTAAAATGGCACCGGCAAGTTGGCAGATCATGGCCCAAGCGAGTTCTTCGCTACCGAGATGCTGACTAAATAAAGCGTGACCACGCAGTAATTCAGTTTCATATACCAACTTGGTGTCCTGATCTGCACGCGCTATTTCACTCGCAAGCGTGGGGAGTGAACAACCTTGCTCGGGATGCTGAACATGTGCAGGGGTTAAATAGCGGTCAAGCTCAAATTCAATCCAATCTTGCGCATTATCATGTGGATTGTTTTGCCACATATCAAAACTGTGTTGTAACTCATGTTCAATTAAGGCTTTAAGTAGCTCTTGTTTAGACGAAAAATGTGAGTAAAAGGCGCCACTGGTGACGCCGGCGGCTTTCATGAAACCATCCACACCTGTTGCGGCAAAGCCGTCTTTTTTCGCAATTTGTCCGCTGATGGTTAAAAGTTCTTGTCGTTTTTGTTGTTTGTATTCGGGTTTATAGCGCATGTGCATGACCCTAAAAAATTATGATTGACGATAAATTCATCATAACATAGTATTCGTTATAGTAACGATCGTTATTCAATAAAATTGATCGCACATGGAATATAAAAACTATCCAGCACGAGGAGATCGTCATGGAAAATAATCATATATCTCAGCCTGTCAAAGGTGTGGCATTGATCATTGGTGCAGGAGATGCCACCGGTGGTGAAATTGCCAAACGCTTTGCTTGTGGTGGTTATACCGCATGTATGACGCGGCGTAATGTCGACAAATTACAGCCCTTAATTGCTGAAATTCAAGCACAGGGAGGGACTGCTTTTGGCTTTGGTTCGGATGCTCGAAAAGAAGAGCAAGTGATTGAACTCATCGAGCACATTGAATCAAACATTGGCCCGATTGAGGTCATGGTCTTTAATATTGGTGCCAATGTGCCATGTAGTATTTTGGAAGAAACCGCACGTAAATATTTCAAAATATGGGAAATGGCATGTTTCTCGGCATTTTTAACGGGTCGGGAAGTGGCAAAACGCATGGTGAGCCGTGAATCTGGCACAATTATTTTTACAGGTGCGACGGCTGGGGTTCGTGGTGCGGCTGGTTTTGCCGCTTTTGCTGGCGCAAAACATGCGCTTCGTGCCTTGGCACAAAGCATGGCGCGTGAACTTGGGCCTAGAAATATTCATGTGGCGCATGTGGTGGTTGATGGGGCGATTGATACCGACTTTATTAAAGAGACTTTTCCCGATTTGTACGCAAAAAAAGCGCAAGATGGTATTTTAAATCCCGTACATATTGCGGAAAATTATTGGCATCTCTCACAGCAACCACGAGATGCATGGACGCATGAATTAGATCTGCGACCGTGGATGGAACGCTGGTAAGCGTAATTTGATTCAAATGAAAGAACGATACGCGGTAAGGTCATCCGCAAGTGTTTGAGACAGGACTACATCTATTCAAGAATGTTTTTGCGATACTTTGAATAATTAGACGCTAGTGAACGAGTTTTGCGGATGACAATGGTTTTGGGTACTTTTGCCGAAACAAAAGTACCTCCAGCCGAAGGCTAATCCCTTTATTTAAACCCTGGATGTAAGACTCCGTCAAATCGGCTTAAAAATCATTTAAAAAATACGATGTTACTTTTACGTGCGTAACATCAGTTAGGAAAATAAGCAAAAAAAGGACGAAAAACATGAAAGTCATTGAATTTTATTTTGATGTCGGCAGCCCATATAGTTATATCGGTTTTCATCGCATTCAACAGATTGCACAGCAGTATCAAGCCGAGCTGATCTGGAAGCCGATGCTTCTTGGTGGAGTGTTTAAAGCTACAGGCAATAGTAGCCCGATGGCGGTACCTGCGAAGGCACGTTATTCCATGATTGATCTTCAACGTTGGGGAAAGTTATGGCAGATACCCGTACAGATGAATCCGTATTTTCCGATCAATACTTTGCAGTTGATGCGTTTGATAACCGCAGTCCAATTATTTCAGCCTGAAGTATTTCTCAATGTACTGACGGGTATTTTTAACGCAATGTTTGGTCAGCCACGCAATTTAAATGATCTCAATGAATTAATTCAATTGATGCAGGAGCTTGGATTGGAGGTAGCGCAGGTTAAATCATGGCTTGAAGATGAAAAAGTAAAGTCTGAGCTTAAAGTGGTGACCGAAGAAGCCATTGCACGTGGTGTGTTTGGGGCGCCAAGTTGGTTTGTCGATGATGAGTTATATTGGGGTGTTGATCATTTACATTTTGTTGAGGCGGCTTTACAGGCTTCATCACGATCAGCCTAATTGGACGAATACTTGAGTGAATGCTACTGAATATGAGCACCAGTTTTAGGACGGGAATGCAGAAGTCATTGTAGATGTAAGTAAAATTATAGAATGGATCATGGCTGATTGTCTTACTTACATCTACTTTTACTCAGCTTTCATTTGTATTGAGTCTTATTTTGGGCGTACTAACTTAAAAAACTTAAGCTTTATTCCGTATATAAATAATGCTGACATTTGGTGCAATTTATGGTGCATGAATCGCTTGCATAAATACCTTTACGAAAGAATCGTTTATTGCCGCAAAAGATACAGATAAATTCATCTTTATGATTTTTAGCGCTTGGTAGCTCTTGGTAAACGAGTCTTAATCCATTGTCTTTATAACGATAATTTCGACCATAAATTTGTTTAGCAAGCCAATAGTCCAAACTTGTAAATTTTATGGCAATACAACTGATGATACAAAAAGGAAATAGCCATATAGATTCAAATGCTTTGGAAACAGACGCCCAACCTGAAAATACACTTGTGAAAGTAAAAAACATGACCGCGAAAGCACCAAAGAAGAAAAGATAGAATACTTTGCTTTGGAAAGAGCTTAATTTGTTTAAGTATTTGAGATGATGTTCATAGGTCGAAATATCATCTTGGTTGGGCACAAATGCGGGATAACGTGCTTGCTTAGGTTTGTCTGACACTTGATCACCAAATGAATGACCACAGGCACTACAAAAGTGATGTTGTACTAATGCTTTTTCTCCACAGGAGACACAATATTTCATAGCTATTTAAATATTTTTAATTAATAAAGTTATTTGTTTAGCAAGCATAAGAAAATTTGCAGCTTTTTAAAAGAAATTTTAATGAATTCTTTGAAGAGGCTTCTAACAAAAAAGCGAACCGAAGTTCGCTTTTTATCTCATGTATTGTTCAACGCTGCTTAGAAGAAGCCCATTGGTTTGGTATCATAGCTCACCAACAAGTTTTTGGTTTGTTGATAATGATCAAGCATCATTTTGTGGTTTTCCCGGCCGATCCCTGATTTTTTGTAGCCGCCGAATGCAGCGTGTGCAGGATAGATGTGATAACAGTTGGTCCATACACGGCCCGCCTGAATGGCACGACCCGCGCGATATGAAGTATGCGCTGAACGCGACCAAACCCCTGCACCTAAACCATAAATGGTGTCATTGGCAATTTTAATGGCATCATCAAAGTCTTTAAAGGTTGCTACTGAAAGCACAGGGCCGAAGATTTCTTCTTGGAAAATCTTCATGTCATTGGTGCCTTTAAAAATCGTTGGCTCAATATAGAAACCTGTACCGACTTCATTACGTGGATCACCACCAGTAATGAGCTGTGCACCTTCATTTTTACCTGTCGCGATACAGCCTAAAATTTTGTCTTGCTGCTCTTGCGATGCCTGTGCACCAATCATGGTATCGGTATCGAGTGGATGACCCGTCTTAATACGTTTCACACGCTCTACTGCCATTTCCAAGAATCGATCAGCAATGCTTTCCTGCACCAAAGCACGTGAAGGACAGGTACAGATTTCACCTTGGTTCAGCGCAAACATGGCAAAACCTTCGAGCGTTTTATCTAAGAATTCATCGTCTTTGTCCATGATGTCTTCAAAGAAAATGTTCGGTGATTTACCACCGAGTTCCAATGTCACAGGAATGATATTTTCAGTGGCATATTGCATGATCATTTGACCCACAGCGGTTGAACCTGTGAAGGCGATTTTTGAGATGCGTGGATTGGTCGCCAGTGGACGACCGACTTCAACACCATAACCATTCACAATATTTAGCACGCCCGGTGGGAGTAGGTCTTGAATGAGTTCAGCCAAGACCAAGATGCTGACAGGTGTTTGCTCCGCAGGTTTCAACACGATGCAGTTACCCGCAGCCAATGCTGGAGCAAGTTTCCAAGCTGCCATCAAGATTGGGAAATTCCACGGAATAATTTGTCCGACCACACCAAGTGGCTCATGGAAATGGTAAGCAATGGTATTTTCATCAATTTCAGAAATGCCGCCTTCTTGCGCACGGATACAGCCGGCAAAATAACGGAAGTGATCGATACAGAGTGGAATATCAGCGGCTAAGGTTTCACGAATCGGTTTACCGTTGTCCCATGTTTCTGCAACCGCAAGGAGCTCTAGGTTTTCTTCAAGTCGATCGGCAATTTTTAATAAAATATTTGAGCGTGTGGTTGGGGAAGAGGCGTTCCATTGGGCTTTGGCTTTATGCGCTGCATCCAAAGCCAATTCAATATCTTCAGCAGAAGAACGTGGCACTTTGGTAAAAACTTTACCGTCTACAGGGGAGATATTTTCAAAGTATTCACCTTTCACTGGTGCGACCCATTGGCCACCAATCAGGTTTTCATACTGAGTTTTAAACTGAACTTTTGAACCGGGTTGATTAGGATCGACATAACGCATATGAATTTTCCTTTGCTTGTTTATTATGATCTTGTTGGGCTGCCCATCTGTGGCAATCTACAGCTTTGGTATAAGGTACTTTTGTACATTATTTGATTAGCATAGCCTGTATAAGGTTGGAAAAAGGTTGGAGACAAGAAGGTTTACAATATTTTTTTTCAGTCTTAAAAACAAAAGCTGGGAAACGGATTTTTAGTCATGAATTGTTGTGAGAATAATGAATGATGATACAGAAGGATTTATCTGAAAAACGACAGAATGTCGAACGGTTAAGGCAGGGCATGAGTCTGTCAAAGCAGCAAAGCTCGCAATTGAATGAGAGCATTGCGAGTTCTTGGCAGCGATCGGCGCAGGCGGAAATTCCGGAAAACCGGAGTGCTGCGCCTTTGGTGAATTTAAGTCTTCAGAGTCAACAGCAGTCGGCATTGCATCACGCGTTGCAACATTGTGCCGAAGATTTAAAACACATTGCCGAACAATCGTCGATGGTACTTGCCGTAGGCGATGTGGGGAGCACGATTATTTGGAGTGCGTCGAGTCGGCAAATGCAAAGTGCTGCGGAAAGTGTGCATTTTATTGCAGGTGGGCAATGGCGCGAAGAATTGGTCGGCACCAATGCATTAGCGTTGTCTTTAAAAACCCAACAGTCGAGTTGTGTGTTTTCAAATGAACATTACATGCCATCAGTACATGAATGGGTCTGCTATGCAGCACCGATTATCGATCCACATACGCAGCAAATTTTGGGCGTGGTTGATTTATCCACCGTGTGGAAAAACCACAATAGTTTAGGGCTACTTGCGGCTGAACGCTGCGCTTCGATTATTCAATCGGCTTTACTCGATTTTCAAAAACAGCATTTGTATATTCGGGCCTTTGCTGTGCCGCAAGTGTTATTTAATGGCAAAGTGATGGTGCTGACCCCGCGGCAAATAGAAATTTTGACCATCTTGGCGCTATGTCCGCAAGGCATGACCTTAGATACTTTGCATCAAGCCTTATATGGTGAACGTAAGGTGAGTGTTGGGACTTTAAAAGCGGAAATGTCGCAGCTACGCGATATTTTGGGTGGCATGTTAGGCTCAAGACCCTATCGCTTATTGGCGCAAGTCGAAGCCGACTTTTTACAAGCCGAGCAAGCTTTAGATGCAGGTTATCTCGATTCTGCATTAAAACTGTGTTCAGGGGTTTTCTTGGCTAAAACTGAAAGCCCATTTTTAGGGGCATGGCGTGATTGTCTTGAGTCACGATTAAGCCAAGCGATTTTTAATGCTAAAGAAACAGATGTTCTGCTCAAGCATGTCGCGCGTTTTCCTGAAGCTATTGATGCGGTTGAACGTCTGATCGAGCTGATGCCGAGATCGCATCCCGTACATCAGACCTTGTTGAAATTAAAACAGTAAGTTGCAATGTCATTCGGGCTGTTAAAAACCTTTATTGGCCAGCCATTCAAAGAGCTGGGTATAGACTTGTTCGCGCGCGTTTTTTTCCGAAAGCACTAAATCATGCAAGCCATTGTGTATGCTTTGAATGGTGACATCGCCTTGAATTTTCTTGGCATATTTTTGGATGTCTTTTACACCTAAAATCACATCACTGGTCTGTGCTGCTTTACCCCATCGTTTTGGATTTTGTGTTTGATGCGAGTGCATGACCAAGACCGGTACATCTAGGCTGACACCTCGATGAATCTCTTTTTGAGCCTCATAAATTGTCCGCACGAAACTTAAATACACCATTGGATAGCGGGTCTTTTTCCAGTCTAAATTAAAGTCCCACTCACCTTTTAAATCTTGATGTAGGCTCGCCGTATACCATTTATTCAGCTCACTTGGGAATTTTAAATTTGGAAAAGTCTTTGCCAGTCTACTGAGCTGTGGAATACCCAGTGCGCGTTTCACCGGATTCATGTTGAAATCATAAAATGGGCTGTTACACCACAAGGCTTTAATTAGAGGATGATTGGGATGATGGGCTGCATATAAGGTCGTGGTGAGGCCACCTGTGGAATGACCGCAGAGCAGTAAGGCATCGTGACCTTCAGCGGAGATAATCTCAAGGGCCTGGTCAATTTCGGCATCGTATTCGCAGAGGTTGTGCACATTATAATATTTTTGATGCGGTAGAATTGATCGTCCATACTTTCTTAAATCTAGTGCGTAAAAGTCGAAGCCATGCTGATTAAATTGTTCGGCCATTTCGGTTTGGAAAAAATAATCAATAAAGCCATGAATATACAGAACGGCTTTAGATGTGGACTTTGCTGCTTTTTTTCGAACTAATGTGGCAACAACAGCACCTTCGTAATCATCCGGAAAATGAAGTGTGGTTTGTTCATAGCCCGTGCCTAAAATGTCGGGTTGATAGTGCACTGCTGAATGCGTCATTTTTATAGTGTTCCATGTTCTTGAATTTATACTTTATCCTTGATGAGACATGGCATTTTGTCAAATTAAATAATGAAGGTAGGTGGAATAATTTAGAAAGAGAAAAAGAACAACCTGAGCATGAAAGTGACCCGTCCTTGGTCAGCCTTTCCTGAATGAATGTGAAATGGATACTCAGTTGAGTCTGCAAAAGCTGAGATTTTGCAGGCACTCAGGTTGCTAGCATGAAGCAAGAAATATAGAACTTAAATAGCTGCTTTGAAGTCAACAACAGATGCACTTGGTTTTAATGCTGCTTTAAAGATATCGACCACTTGAGCATGAGTCGCTTTACGTGGGTTGGTCAGCATGCAGGCATCTTTTTGTGCATTTTCAGACATTACACTTAAGTCTTGCTCTTTCACACCGAGTTCAGACAGACTTGATGGAATACCAATGGACGCTGAAAGTTCACGAATTGCTGCAATTGCTGCATAGGCAGCTTCAGTCACAGTAAGACCGTCAGTTGGAACACCCATCAACTGTGCAATACGTGCATAGCGGTCAGGGCAAGCGATCAAGTTGAATTCACAAACGTGCGGTAACAGTACAGCATTACAAACACCGTGAGGTAGGTTGTAGAAGCCACCCAGTTGGTGTGCCATTGCATGGACATAACCAAGAGACGCATTGTTAAATGCCATCCCTGCTAAGTACTGTGCATAGCTCATCGCATCACGTGCTTCTAGGTTTTCGCCATTGGCTACGGCAGGGCTGAGCCATTCACTGATCATTGAAATGGCTTTTTCAGCACAAGCATCGGTAATAGGATTGGCTGCTGTAGAAACATAAGCTTCGACCGCATGCGTTAATGCATCCATACCGGTTGCTGCAGTGAGCGCCGCAGGTTTCGCAATCATCAGTTTCGGGTCGTCAATAGCGATAAGTGGGGTACAACGCCAATCGACAATCGCCATTTTAACGTGGGTGTCGGTATTGGTAATAATACAGAAACGGGTCATTTCTGATGCCGTACCTGCGGTGGTATTAATCGCAATGAGTGGAGTCATTGGGACTGTACTTTTATCGATGCCTTCATAGTCACGAATATGACCACCACCTGCAGTGACTAAGCCAATGCCTTTGGCACAGTCATGAGAAGAGCCGCCACCGAGAGAGACAATAAAGTCACAGCCATTGTCATTGTAGGCATCTACACCGCTATGCACGTTGGTGTCAGTTGGGTTGGGTTCTGCGCCCGGAAAGATGTGACTTTCTACGCCAGCTTCAGTTAAATATGCGGCAATCGTATCTGCTACACCAAATTTGTAAAGACCGGCATCGGTCACGATAAGCGCTTTCTTTGCGCCAAGATTTTGCGCCTTTGCACCAATTTCTTTAGCACAGCCGGGGCCAAAAAGTGAAACACAAGGGATGTAAAAACCGTTTGTTTGATCTGCAATATTTTTAAAAGCCATGGTGCGATTCCTTCTACCATTCATTGTCATTTGTTATGGGTGATACTCACCTAAACTGAGTATTGCGAGGGATGTTTTAAATTCACACCTACCAAAGACCTACCAAAATTAAGGCTTTGTTTTGAATTTATTTAATTGATTGAAATTTAATCATTAATTATTTTTGTTATTTTCTAAGATTCGCTAAAAGTCGTATACATTTAAGCCAAAATAGGCGTTGCGATGATTGGATGTATGATGAGTTATCAGATTATAAAATCTAACTAAAACTACTATCAATTTACTAAATGCCCCAAAGCGCTCGAATCAGGATAGGCTATAACAAATAACGAGATAGTCACTTTTGTGCATTTCGCTTTTTGCAGTGCGAAACAAAAGATTAATTAAACGAGTTAAATAATGCCCAGTGAAAATTTGAAAACGAAACGACCTTTATATATTCCTTATGCCGGAAATACACTTTTAGAACTCCCACTTTTAAATAAAGGCTCTGCGTTTAATGAAGATGAACGTAAGAGCTTAAATTTACACGGTTTAATTCCACACGTTACAGAAAGCATTGAAGAACAAAGTCAGCGTTCTTATCAGCAATATTGTGCATTTAATAGTGATATCAATAAGCATATCTACCTGCGCAATATTCAAGACACCAACGAGACGCTGTTCTATCACTTAATTGAAAACCACCTCAGTGAGATGATGCCGATCATTTATACACCAACAGTGGGTGAGGCTTGTCAGCGCTTCTCGGACATTTATCGTCGTCATCGTGGGATCTTTATTTCATATCCTGACCGTGATCATATTGACCAAATTATTCATAACGTGAATAAAAAGAACGTGAAAGTGATCGTTATTACGGATGGTGAACGTATTCTTGGCCTTGGTGACCAAGGCATTGGGGGGATGGGGATTCCGATTGGTAAGTTGTCACTGTACACCGCATGTGGTGGGATCAGTCCAGCTTATACATTGCCGATTACTTTAGATGTCGGAACCAATAACCAACAGCTGTTGAATGACCCGATTTATATGGGATGGAGTCAGCCTCGCATCAGTGGTGAAGAATATTATCAATTTGTCGATGACGTGATTAAAGCCGTTCAACAACGTTGGCCTAAAGCGTTGATTCAATTTGAAGACTTTGCACAAAAAAATGCGATGCCTTTACTGGAAAAATATCGCGATAAAATTTGCTGCTTCAATGATGATATTCAAGGAACAGCAGCGGTGTCTGTCGGAAGTTTAATTGCGGCATCACGTGCAGCAGGCAAGCAGCTCAAAGATCAAATCGTCACATTCTTAGGGGCAGGTTCAGCAGGTTGCGGGATTGCAGAACAGATCATCAAGCAAATGGTGGCGGAAGGTTTAACCGATGCTCAAGCGCGTGCGCGGGTGTTTATGGTCGATCGCTTTGGTTTAATTACTGAAAATCAGCCGAATCTTTTAGATTTCCAACGTAAACTTGCCCAATCTACAGACAATGTTGCACATTGGGCTGATGCCGAATCTATGATTTCACTGTTGGATGTGGTGAAAAATGCCAAACCTACGGTACTGATTGGTGTTTCGGGACAACCAGGGCTGTTTAGCCAAGAGGTCATTGAAACGATGGCTGCGAATTGTGAACAGCCTATTGTGTTGCCACTGTCTAATCCGACATCGCGTGTCGAAGCGGTGCCTGCAGATATTATTGAGTGGACCAAAGGTAAGGCTCTGATTGCGACTGGTAGTCCATTTGCACCAGTGAATTATCATGGCAAGATTCATCATATTTCACAGTGCAATAACTCCTATATTTTCCCAGGGATTGGTCTCGGTGTGATTGCATCTGGGGCGAAACGTGTGACGGAAAATATGCTGATGGCATCGAGTACGGCATTGGCAGACTGTTCACCAAAATTGGCAGATCCAAATGCCGATTTATTGCCAAGTTTGGATTATTTACAGGATATTTCGAAGAAAATCGCATTGAAAGTGGCATTAGCTGCGATTGCTGATGGTGTTGCGCCAAATGTCAGCATTGAAGTACTAGAACAGGCCATTGAAGAGAATTTCTGGAAACCTGAATATCGTGATTATGTCCGTGTGACCTATTAACGCAATTTTAATTTTTATTCATATTTGTGGAACCTGACTCAAACCATGTTCCACATACTGAATAAATATAGATTGATTTTGATTGGTGTAAGCGATAGATAAAAAAGCCCCCATCTTTTGATGGGGGCTTTTTGAATTTGGAGCGGGAAAGGAGACTCGAACTCCCGACCCCAACCTTGGCAATAGTCACCGACATAAAATACCTCGAATTACATAAATTGTATTTTAATAAATCCTATATATAACAATTATATAAAGTCTTTATTTTATGTAGTGTAACTTAAAGTAGGGTGAGGTACTTTGGTTTTTGGTCACTAAAATTATTGTGATAATCAACAATAATAACCGACACATACATACTGAATCTAAGGGGGTTTTACTGATTGGTATAATTTGGTGTTGAGGCTATACGATCTGGAATTACGATTTCTATTTTGCCTTTTGGCGTAAGACGTATAAATATAGCCTTTCTACTTTCTTATCTAAAAATTCATCTTTGTTGCACTTCGACTGATAATCTAAGCCGCTAAACTTTTATTCATCATCTTCCGCAAACATTGTTTCAATTTCATCCCACTGCGGAAATTTATACTTCTTTTTATCCACTTCAAATTGCAGGCCTACTGCATTAAGTACACATTCAAATATGCTAAATGAGCCTGTAAAGTGGCCATTTTCTATCTCTGAAATTGTTGTTTTATTGATGTTCGTTTTTTCTGAAAGATTTTTCTGTGTATAGCCCAGAGCTTTTCTTGCCAAACGTATTTCTTTACCTATTTCTTCTCTTGTAGCCATATCAATTTTAACCTTAGAAATTTGTTTGCTATATAGCGAACTTTTTATAAATTATGGCAAATATTCGCTATATAGCAAACTTTTTTATAGTGATTTTTGAATATTATTGAATTAATAAGGTTCGATTTTGCCTTAAATTATTTGAATGGAGCTCATATGTGTATAGTATTTTCAATACTTTTTAGAATTAGGCTAACCTGTCTCTTGATGCAAAATCAATAATTACTTGGACATCTATTCTTGTTTTATCTGGACATTTTTTTCTGCTTTAGGGTTAAATGAAACTACACAAAGATGTGGAACTTTGATTAGGGTGTGTTGACATTTACAGCCGATAAATTGAGCTAAAGAGGCAACCATATAAATATACAAGCTAAAGCAACAGCGCTTTGATAGTTACGTTTTAGCTTATCGTATCTTGTGGCAATTCCTCTAA
>NZ_VOYA01000015.1:0-83270 GCF_013420465.1 Acinetobacter sp. YH01005
AAAGTCGTTTGAATGATTTCTTCTTGGTCTACGTGCCATAAAATACTCCATATATTAATGTTTATAACATCATTTGAGCAGCAGAGTATCACTTATAGGAGTTGTTCAAATTTCCGGATCCATCTCTCAAAGCGCTCTTTAGGTTCTACTACATAATTCGTACTGACGGTAGTGAAAAATTTTGAGCGTGGTATTTGTAATTGAATTGCAAATCTCCATTTTTTAATTTGTTTAAAAAGAATATATGATTAGGTTGGGAGAGTGCAGGGGGTGTTAAGAATTATAGGATTAACGGCAAGTTATAGGGGGTCATATAAAAAAATGAAATAATTTTAGCTTTTATTTTTTAATAAAATGAGTTGGCTGACAATTTCATTCGCATCTAATTCTAAAGCTTCACAATAATGAATAAATTCAAAAATATCTAATTTTCGATCACCTGTTTCCACTTTCCCAACAAATGAATAAATGATGCCTAAACGCTCTGCCAGCGCCCTTTGGGAAAGTCCGAGTTCATTTCTCTTTTGAATGAAAAGCTTACGCAGCCAAACATACTCATCTGAGTGAATTGATAAAGTAATATTATTCATTGCACCTATAATAGGTGCGTGTTAGGATGCACCTGTTTTGGGTGCAAACTTCACTAATACATTAATAATATGTAATTTTTATCCTTAATACAGATAATTTTATTTAAGGAAATAAATTCATATATCAAAAAAAGAGGGCTGAAATGGGGAAATTTAATAAAGGGAAACAGGGCGTTAAAAATTTACTGTTGCTATCTAGTATGACTTTGGCACTTCATGTAAGTGGTAATGCTTATGCAGGCATAGCACCTGAAGTAAAGCCTAGTAAAAACAAGACAAGTAGTCTGAAAAAAATGGTTTCTAAGAAATGTTTAGATAATTTAATTATTAGTGATGATGGAAATATGAGTCTTCCTTCAGGATGTAATTTTTCATTTAGTGAACTATATGCTCATGATCAGTTTTTCAGGGATAGAGTTATTAAGGCATTTAAAGCGTCTCCATTTGATGGACGTTTCTTTGATATAGAATCTCCTGCTGAGATCACTGAGCCGCCAGGAGATAATGATGATAGTTGGTCTGTTTTACTTGAAACAGTATCCAACGAAAAGGACATAAGAGCACAAGTTTTTGCTGTTCCAAATATCAATGAACTCACTGTAATTATAACGGACAGAGGGATTGGCAATAAAAAATGTAGTTATGGTGTATATGGAGATATTCAGGAAAGAAATGAATGAACCGTACCGGGTTTGTCGGAGACTTTTTTATTTAAGTTAGGCCACCTGACCTAACGGGTTAATCTTATAATCGTACATTGCTTCAAGCTCAAAAGACGATACATAACTCAGCGCATCAAGCACCATATCTGTATTCTTACGTGTTGATACTTTCCAGCCAACAATTGCACATGAAAAAACATCAATAATAAATGTGGTTTAGACCCAATCTGAATGAGTTTTAATATATGTGAAGTCAGCGACCTGAGATACCGTCTTGGTAGTCAATCAGGTTTTGAGATTATTCGGCTAATAAATAATCTCTTTGATAGGCAGTCTGATGTTTTAAAACGCTATAACACAGACTCTGTACACGACAAATTTCATAGGATCCTTGTCCTATCAGGCTTTTTCTTTCTTAAAATTGCTAGCACTTTCTTAAATTCTTCTTTTTTTCCAAAACCAATCAAACGTAGAATAGCCATTTGAACATAGTCCAAACCGTAGCGAAATAAACTTACTGAAAGTCGTCCATGCTTCTTTATTTTTATCGCTTTTTTCCGATCATGTTGCCATTCACCTGTTAAATAGCACCAACAGAAACCGATAGCTAGCACTGCTATCAATTTCTTGACTCGTCTAGGGTCTGTTAAACGAGTATTTTCAAGATTGAATCCACGTCCTTTGAGACAACTAAATAACGTTTCGATTTCCCAGCGTAATGCATAATCACGAATAGCAGAAGCATTAAACATAGGAGAAACAACAAGTAAAAGTTCTCCATCTTCTAATCGTAGCGCACTAATATACAGTTTCACTCGACCAACCCAAATACGTCGTTTACGACATTCAGTTTGACCAACTTGAAGATGACGAAATAAATCACTAATTTTATGATTCTTGGCTAAGTGATTGGTCACAATAAAGTTTTTTTAACACGTATACAGAAGTTAATGTCATTTTCAATTAACCATGTAAACCATTTCTCACCGATAAATTCTCTGTCTGCAAACACATTCACAATACGATCTTTACCAAAAATGGAGATAAAGCGTTGAATCAAAGCAATACGCTCTTTTGTATCTGAATTTCCACGTTTATTGAGCAATGTCCAAACAATAGGTATCGCTATTCCACGATAGACGATGGCTAACATCAAGATATTAATATCTCGTTTTCCCCATTTCCAATTAGTTCTATCCAAAGTTAATTGGACTTTATCGAATGAAAATATATTGAAAATTAACTGAGAAATTTGACGATAATCGAAATACTGATCTGCAAAGAAGCGTTGTATACGTCGATAAAATGATTGTGGTAATCACTTGATGGGTAAGGCTTTAGATGCAGAAGAAAGATTACATGTCTGTTTTACAATTAATGCAAGCATAATCAGTGTAAAACATTTTGCATGTGACTTGTTCCACTTTAGATATTTGTTTAAGATGAGATGTAACTCATTGAAATGTGTCATCATATTCGTCGTCAGAAAACAAGTATTATGCCATTATTTCAATGAGTTATCTTTTTTTGTCGTGTACAAAGATATTTTTTAATGATAAATAAAAAGCCTATTTTTAAAGAAATTTAGCATACGGCATAGTGAAAACAACAATAGAGCAATTACTCAACAATAAACATTAACATCAATTATTTAGATCATATTCAATTTTAATAAAAAGACAAATGTGTATTAAAAATAGCCATCATACGTCTATTTTTGATTACAAAATATAATGAGGGGATTGCTTCCCATTTCATACATTTTTCATATATAAAAAGACATACTATTTTTAAGGTTTTTCTAAACCAATTTTTTTACTTCATAATTTTTAACATCATAATTAAAGGTGAACCATGCAAAATAAGAAGCGCACCCCATTAGACGCGCAACAGTCCCATCTTTGGATTATTGGTGGTGGTATCGCAGGTATGGCTGCTGCTGCATTTGCAATCCGTGATGCCAAAGTCCCTGCCAAAAATATCCATATTTTAGAAGAACTCGATATTTCAGGTGGTTCGATGGATGGTGGACATACACCGCATGCCGCGCAAGCTTGGGTAACACGTGGTGGGCGAATGCTGACCGATGAAACTTATTTGTGCCTATGGGACTTATTTTCCAGTATTCCATCTTTGGAAAATCCAGACATTTCGGTGCGTGAAGAATGTCGTGAGTTTAATGAAAAAGTGAAAACCCACGCCAATGCACGGTTGATTGATGCCGAACATGTCATTGCGGATGCAGCAAAGCTTGGTCTGAATACGCTACATCGTGCACAGATGCTGCGCCTATTAGCTTCAAAAGAAGAAAAAATTGGCAGTCGCCGCATTGATGAGTTTTTTGATGAAACCTTTTTTGAAACCAATTTCTGGCGCATGTGGCGCACGACTTTCGCTTTTCAAAAATGGCACAGTGCAGCAGAGTTAAGACGCTATTTCTTGCGTTTTATTCAAGAATTGCCACGCATTCATACCTTAGCGGGTGTGAAACGTACCAAGTACAACCAATATGACTCGATGATTCTGCCCCTACAGCGTTGGTTAGTCGCACAAGGCGTCGATGTGCGTTTTGGACACTATGTCACAGATGCAGACTTCATTACCAATGCTGAAACTCAAGAACGCTACGCTTCACGCCTATATGTACAATTGCCTGAAGGCTCAGAGCAAATTAATCTGAAAGCCAATGATTTAGCTATTTTCACTTTAGGCTCTATTACAGCAGACTCACGTTATGGCGGTAATCATGACGTGCCTGCTCTTATTCGTCATCGAGAAGATCATGGCTGGACGCTTTGGGAAACGCTGGCACAAAAAGCCCCAGACTTTGGCCGTCCAATGACTTTTTATGGCAATGTCGATGAACATAAGTGGGAGTCTTTCACTCTGACCATGAAAGATGACGTGCTACTTAAACGTATTATTGACTATACAGACAATGAACCAGGCACAGGCGCACTCATGACTTGGTATGAGTCGGGTTGGCATTTATCCATCGTGGTTCCTGCACAGCCACACTTTGCCGACTTACCTGAAGGTTTATATACCTTATGGGGCTACGGTTTCCAAATTGACCATATAGGCGATTACATCAAAAAACCAATGTCCGAAGCCACGGGGCAAGAAATCCTAACAGAACTGATTAAACAGCTCGGTTTTGACGACATTTTAGATCATGTTTTGGCAACGACTGATGTTACTACCGCCATGATGCCATACGCCTCTGCCCTATTCGCCTGCCGTAAACCGGGGGATCGTCCACAGGTAATTCCACAAGGCTCACAAAACTTTGCTTTCCTTGGACAGTTTGTGGAAATTGAAGATGACGTGGTCTTTACTGTGGAATATTCAGTTCGTGGGGCGATGCTTGCCATTTATGAATTTTTTGGGGTGGAACGTGAAATCCCTGAAATTTACAACGGTCTACTTGATCCCAAAGTGGGTTTAAAAGCTTTAGAAACAGTGTTCCACTAAGTTTTTAATATATAGCGATAAGAGCACCTTTATGTCGCCACTATTACATAGTTTAATTTAAGCAACGTTTGGATACACGAGTGTGGCAGGGATGCCACACGTTATCCATCATAATAGGGATGTTATGTATGGGTAACAAAGGCTTTTGCTTTCTTTTGGCTTATCAAAAGTAAGGGTATTGCCTACACAAACACCTTTTATACTTTATTGAAAGTTGAGGCCGTGTACGCACCTAATTTTAAATTGGATAAAAAGAAAAATTAGATAAAACTTTATACCTCATTCGTAAATAAATTGACTAATCAACATAGGAAAAACATCTCCACGTTTTAAATAATACTCCGAAACTGACTAAGTGCTTTTCTATCTTTTTCTCATGATTTTAGATTTCATAAAAATTACCTCTGTACACGACAAATTTCATAGGATCCTTGTCCTATCAGGCTTTTTCTTTCTTAAAATTGCTAGCACTTTCTTAAATTCTTCTTTTTTTCCAAAACCAATCAAACGTAGAATAGCCATTTGAACATAGTCCAAACCGTAGCGAAATAAACTTACTGAAATGTAGGGGTTACACGGTTTGTCGCCATTACAGCATGTCCAACTGGTGTTGCGCATACGTTTATGGCGGCCGAAGCCTTACAACAAGGTGCAGTAAAGCACGGTTATCAGATTGATGTTGAAACCCAAGGATCGGTTGGGGCTAAAAATATTTTATCGGCAGAAAGTATTGCCAAAGCAGATGTGGTGATCTTAGCAACGGATATTGAGGTCAATACAGATCGCTTTGTAGGCAAACGTGTATATCGCTGCAGTACAGGATTTGCCCTTAAGCAAACGGATAAGACTTTTGCAAATGCAATTGCTGAGGCCAAAGTGCTTGAAACGGGTAAGCAAATAGCCACTAAGACAGGAAATGAAAACAAAGAAAAAACAGGAATTTATAAACACCTTTTAACAGGGGTGTCTTTCATGCTGCCGATGGTGGTGGCGGGCGGTTTGATCATTGCCATCTCGTTTATGTTTGGCCTCAATCCTGTTGAAGGAAGCTTTGCCGCATCCTTAAAGCAAATAGGTGCTGCAGCATTTACTCTTATGGTACCTATGCTGGCAGGTTACATTGCTTATTCTATTGCGGATCGTCCGGGTTTAACTCCAGGTTTGATTGGCGGTTTACTTGCCACACAATTAGAGGCAGGCTTTCTCGGTGGATTAGTTGCAGGTTTTATTGCAGGTTATATTGCGTTATTTTTATCGAAACAGCTTAAACTCCCGAGTAGCCTAGAAGCATTAAAACCAATATTGATTATTCCACTATTGGCCAGTTTAGCTGTTGGTTTAATCATGATTTATGTGGTTGGACAGCCTGTTGCACAATTGTTTGAATTACTCACACACTTCCTTGCCAATATGGGGACGACCAATGCCATGATCATGGGGGTTATCCTTGGGAGTATGATGTGTATTGATGTTGGGGGCCCAATAAACAAAGCGGCTTATGCCTTTACGGTGGGCTTACTTACGTCACAAACATACGGACCGATGGCGATTACCATGGCTGCGGGTATGGTACCGCCATTGGGTATGGCAATTGCAACTTTTCTAGCAAAGCATAAATTTGCCAAACCTGAGCAAGATGCAGGGAAGGCTGCTGTAGTTCTGGGCCTATGTTTCATTTCGGAAGGGGCTATTCCGTTTGCTGCCAAAGACCCGATTCGAGTGCTTCCATGTGCGATCGCAGGTGGTGCTGTAACTGGGGCTTTGGTTGCATTATTTAAATGTGAACTAGTCACTCCTCATGGCGGTGTAATGGTACTGATCATTCCGAATGCGATGAATTATCCATTAAAATATTTATTGGCGATTGCGATTGGAAGTGTGGTGACTGGTGTAGCTTATGCCGTAATAAAACAACGGTTAGAATAAGCCCTTCATAGAAGCTTTGTGAAAGCTATTTAGTGCAATAAATGAATATTATGCTCAATCCTATTTTGGATCAGTTGGAGAGTCTCTGCTTGAATTTGTCCAGGTAATAGGTCATGAGCGATATTGCTGAATCAGATTGTAACCTTACAAATCGAGCCAATAATTTCATCAACTTCTTGGACACAAAGTTCCGCTTCCTGAGTACCAAGTTTCACAAGAGCTTGTCGAGGAATATTCAGTGCCTCACCCATGATATCCATTTGATGTGGAGGAAAGTTCTAAACCTTTACTGATCGCTTCTGCACTGTATTCAAAGGCGATTAATGGCCGACCTGTGATTGCGGTTGAGGAGACCAATGTACCCCAAAGCCAATATTCACCCCATCCATTGTAGTAAACATTAAGTTTTTGAGCATGGATTTATTTCCTTTTGATACGTTGGCGAGCAGTACTGTTCTGAAATGACAGCTTTGTCCGTTATAATTGTATAAACATTTTTGGTTTCTGGTAATTATGTCCTCATTGATCAATTTTCTATCTCGCTTTAGTACAGCAACTCTTCAGCGCAGTCTGAGCTATGCTAAACACATTGATAGGGAAACGATTGAGTTCTTTGAGGAAAAAGACGGGGTTACGATGTATGCCCAAATTGAAGGGACAGATTATTACGATACCGCGATTACCTATAATCTTAAAAAAGACCGTTTAATCGATGATGACTGCACTTGTCCAGTTGGATATAACTGTAAACATGCTGCTGCTTTAGCGCGGTTATTCTTTCAAGAATATCGTCAGGAATTTCAACAGCGTTATGCTGAATCTCAATCTCCGCAGGGAATCGCAAAACGCCGATGGGGGGATGATCAGGCGCAGCGCTGGTTGAATGATTTTAAACGGTATTTACAACAGACTGAACCAGAGCAATCTGTCAAAACAAACAATTATTTAATTTACCTGCTAGATCAGTCGGTCAGCTTAAAGAAATTGACAGTTGATGTGCAGAAAGCCAGACGCAATAAAAACGGCTCAATTGCAGGGGAAAGTTATTATACCCAATATGAAAATATCACCAGAAAGCATCTGACTTTACCTGAACAAAAACGACAATTATTTAACCAGATTTATTATTACGCCAAAATAAACAGCGACGAACGCTTTTATCAAAGCAATCTTGATATCTCCAGCATTTTATCGGAGCATTTCAAATCTTTTATTCAAAGTGGCGATGTGTACTGGCAAAAAAAGAGCCATGCTGCACTTCAATGGTCAGAACAAGGCTATCACATCGAACTGATCTGGCAACAAGGTCTAAACAAACAGACAGAGCATTTAAATATTGAATTGGTCAATGGTGATATTCGACTCGATTTAAAATCAAATCCTCATATTCAGATTCTCGCAAGCCATCCACCATGTTATGTGGATATTCAACAGAATACGGTGGGCCAGTTATATGGTGAATATACGGCAAATCTTCTGTACCATTTTTTACAGATGCCTGATCTTCCATCTACGCTCTTGCCAGAGTTTGAGCAGCTTAGCCATCAATATTCAGACGTGAAAAATCTGCCTCAGCCCGAGTCTATTCAGCATATTGAGGTTCTTGAGGGTAGTCCCCAGCCCATTTTACGCTTTGGTGTTGTAGATAAACTTCATTGGAAATGGGAAGAGTCTGTTTGTGCCGAAATTGAATTCTCCTATGCAGGCGGGCGAATAAAAGCAGGTACATCAGGTGACAGTTTTATTGGTGAGCAGCATGGCAAAATGGTGCGACAGCTTCGGGACTTAGTTCAGGAACAACAGTCAATCCAGCGTTTACAGCTATTGGTCGAATCACTGAAGTGGGTAAAAGATCTTAATTATTACCAGCAATTAAAACTGGATAAACAACGTCTTGATTCTATGGTTTTTGCGTTCTATGGAGACTGGATCAAACAGCTGATGCCCATCAATCAAATTGAATTGATTGGATGGCAGATAGAGCATCTGGAACACAGCCCATTTAAGCTGCAATATGTTGAAAATTTAAATATTTCCATCACTGAATCTGAAAGCCAACAAGACTGGTTCAATATCGGGGCGACCGTTCAGGACAGTGCAGGCAATAGCTATGATTTACTCGATGCACTTGTGGCTTTGGTGAAAGAACAGCCTGATTTACTTGATCCACGGATTTTTGGTCATCTGAATGACAGTCAAATTTTCACCGTGAAAACTGCAGTTGATCAACCTGATTTGGCGCTATCCGCTAGGGATATTAAGCCGGTATTATTGCATCTGCAGAGCATTTTACAGCAAGAAGAGCGCAGTATTGATCGCTATGATGCGAGTCAATTATTAGAATTGCAGCATAATCTTGGGATGACATGGCAGGTCAGTGATCGCCTGCAGAAATTTGTACATAAATTCAAACAAGGCTATCAGCAACAACTGCCAACACCACAAGGTTTTCAGGGGGAGTTGCGTCTATACCAGCAGCAGGGCTTAGGCTGGTTACAGTTTTTAAGGGAAACCCAGCATGGCGGGATTCTGGCAGATGATATGGGTTTGGGTAAAACAGCACAAACTTTAGCCCACTTACTCATGGAAAAGCAGGCTGGTCATTTGCAGGACAGACCCGCCTTAATTGTTGCACCCACATCGCTGATGCATAACTGGTTCAAAGAAGCGGAAAAATTTACCCCTGAGCTCAAGGTACTGCTGCTACAAGGCCCCGACCGCCATCAGTATTTTGAGCAGATTTCACACTATGACATTGTGTTAACCACCTACCCGCTCTTGGCGAGAGATGAAGAGCAACTAAAGCAATATGAATATCATCAACTCATTCTGGATGAAGCGCAGAATATTAAAAATCCGCGTGCCAAAGCTGCACAGGTAGTACGGCAATTAACAGCGCGACATCGTCTATGTCTAACCGGTACACCTATGGAAAATCATTTGGGTGAGCTGTGGGCACTATTTTATTTTCTAATGCCAGGATTTTTATATTCACAAGAAATCTTTAATAAAAAGTACCGCTATCCTATTGAAAAACGCGGTGATCAGCAGTTAAGGCAAAAGTTGGTAAACCGCATTAAACCCTTTATTTTACGTCGCTTGAAAACTGACGTTGCCAAGGAATTGCCTGAAAAAACCACGATTGAAGTCAATATTGACATGAATGAGCAGCAATCCAAGCTATACGAGGCTGTTCGCGCCACGATGCAGGCAAATATTCAGAAAATTGTGGCAGAAAAAGGCTTTAAGCGTAGTCAAATCCAAATTTTAGATGCCTTGCTGAAGCTGCGTCAGGTCTGTTGTCATCCTAGCTTGCTGAAACTGGATTCAGTTAAAACCGGGCAGGCGTATTCTGCCAAACTTGAACAGTTGATGGATATGGTTGTTCCAATGGTGGAAGAGGGACGAAAAATTCTTATTTTCTCTCAGTTTACCTCAATGTTGGAACTGATTGAACAACAGCTCTATCACGCAAAAATTGGCTATGTGAAGCTGACTGGAAAGACCAAAAAGCGAGATGAAGTCATTACAGCATTTCAGTCTGGACAAGTGCCGGTATTTTTAATCAGTCTGAAAGCAGGAGGGGTCGGTCTGAATCTAACTGCCGCAGATACGGTCATTCACTATGATCCATGGTGGAACCCTGCTGCTGAAGATCAAGCTTCAGATCGTGCATGGCGGATTGGACAGGACAAGCCGGTATTTGTGTATAAGCTGATTACCAATAAAAGCATAGAAGAAAAAATTATTGCCTTGCAGCAGAATAAAGCAGAACTGGCACAGTCTATTCTAAGCACAGATCATGAGGGAGAAGCGAAACTGACGGAAAATGACGTGATGAACTTGTTTGAGAAATTTTAGTTTGGTTTCAGATTACCCTAATCATCTGTAAGTATCTGAAAGTCTGGATGCAATTTTTTCCAATGTTCTCTTAATTTTTCTTTATGAATAGAAATCATAGGTAAGTCTAGTAATAGCACTGGCCATACTGACCGTGCTTTGTCCATGATTGCGTGAAGTTGTTTTTCAATAACACGCCATGGAACACCGACTTTTTCAGCCCATTCTTCAAAGTGTTTCATCTCAGCTAAATACCAATCTTTATTTTTGGCAAGATTTAATGCGAAATGACGCTCATTTTCAATATATACACTGGTCATTAATATATCGTATGCGGGAGATAATCTGGGTGCACTTTTATCATGATAAATCATACTCCAGTTTTTTAAGTGCGCATCTCCATTGGCGAGTAAAATATTGACAAGTAAGCGGCTGGCAAATTGCTGAATATCAATAATTTTGTTATCTGAAAATTGATAAATGATCTTACCGATCTGCTCATAATTTGTGGTGCTGTATTTCTGCTGTGGATATGCACCGAAGATCTGAGCAAAGTCTTCGATGTGAATAAGCTCTGTAGTATCAGCAGTATTCTGTCTATCAAATCTTTTGATTGCAAAAGCATATTGCTCTTGGGGTAAATTTAATGGTGGAAGGTCTTGTAAGAGTGCCATATCCACCAAGCGAATCTCAGGGACATCTATTCCGACCATTTTGGCAAGGCTCATCATAGAATATTCATTTAGCGGAACAAAAGCATGTCTGGAAGAAGGAGTTTTGACAATCCAGTCCCCGAGTAGAGACGATTCCGTTGCCTGGACTAGTGTAAAACGCCCATCTTTGGCTTTCATGGAAAACTTCATTTGGACGCCGGCCAAGGAAAACTTATTATCTGTTCGGATCTCTTGCTTTAAGATCTGATCTGGATTAGAGATCTGCAATTTGAATTTTATTTCATCTGGAATTTCTTCTGGATCTAATGGAGTCGCAATGAGTGCTCCAGGTAAATCATGACCTAAAGCTGCCAATAACTGAAATTCATTGTCTATATGTACTTTGAGGCTTTGTGCAATCAGTTCGCGTAATGCACCTTCTGGTAGTAAGTTTGATAGCAAGGGATGTAAACGCTGATGTGTAACATAGGTCTTTTCTAAAATCTTATCCACTTGAGGATACAAGGGGGAAGTCAACAGGCTCAAGGTCGGGCGTTGCTGATCAGAGCGGAAAGAATCTGTAAAAACCAGAATATTTTTTCCGCTCTGAAATCCTGCCAAGTATCCAACGATACCGTGATGTAATGTTAATTTCAGGACGGCAACAGTATTCATGGTTCCTCTCCTCCGAGAAGACCCTTCCATGGGTTAGTCATTAAGTCATCCTGATCTTCAATAGTGACTTTAATTTCATCATTCAATAATTGTCTGATCAAATGAACCTTATCATCAGGGATGAGCATCAGTTGAGCATTTAATCCTGCCGCTATAATTTCTAAGGTCTCTAATCGAGGGTTGCCCTGACTTTCCAGTTTTTGGTACTGCTGTCTTGAAATGCCTGTACGGGATTGCATATCAACTTGCTTTAAGCCCAATTGGGTTCGTCTTTTTTTGATTTGCTGTAGTAAAGACTTATTTAGTGTAGACATATTTATTGCTTTTTGGTGGTATAAGAATCATATTAGTTGCTTTTTTATTAAGAAGCAATGACAGAAATTATTAACAGGCTCCGCGGCATCAATATTTAGGATCTAGGCAAGCTGATCTTGTCTAACATAAGCCACTTAGTAGTAGCTAATACTATCTTTTGTTTTGGAGTTTTTTTTATCTTGTATGATTGATACTCTGGAGCATCATCTACACGGTTTTTTGTTCACAGTTTTGAAAGAGCACTTTTGTAAACTTACTTTTTTAAGTATAAAAATTTCTTATGAAGTAAAATATTGAATAAAACAATAATAAAAAAGCCCCAGTCATTCAACTGAGGCTTTTAGAATCTGGAGCGGGAAAGGAGACTCGAACTCCCGACCCCAACCTTGGCAAGGTTATGCTCTACCAACTGAGCTATTCCCGCGGAGTCTATCCTGTTTTTTTACTAAAAAACTGAATCGAAAAAAATTTGGAGCGGGAAAGGAGACTCGAACTCCCGACCCCAACCTTGGCAAGGTTATGCTCTACCAACTGAGCTATTCCCGCGGAGTCTATCCAATTTTTTAAATAAAAAACCGAATGAAAAAATTTTGAGCGGGAAAGGAGACTCGAACTCCCGACCCCAACCTTGGCAAGGTTATGCTCTACCAACTGAGCTATTCCCGCATAGCCACGTATAATACATTAAGGATTTTTCAGGTCAATAACTTTATGAAAATCTGTGCATCGTTTGCATAAAATAAAAACAATTTGTTTGAAATTCGGAAGATTTTTGCAGGTCAAAGGCTTCCATTTTGATGAAATCATGCAATTCAGATGGTTTCAGCAAGTTTGCGACACAAGAACTTGAACAAATACAGGCTATACTAAGATCAGTTAAACCTTTTTTTGAATTTGGGAGAGCCGTTTTGAGTTTAGAACAGCAATTAATTGAGCGTCTACAGACATTAGCGCCTACACATCTTGAAGTGGTGAATGAGTCCGCAGGTCATGGAGGTTATTTCCCAGGTAAAGAGTCGCATTTTAAAGCAGTGATCGTGAGTGAGGCATTTGCAGGTTTGCGTTTGGTGCAACGTCATCAAAAAGTCTATGCCGCAGCCGGTGATTTACTTAGTCCGGGGCAAATTCATGCCTTGGCCATTCATGCGTTTTTACCCGAAGAATGGAAAGGTCAAGACACCACTAGCCCTGAATGTGCGCATGCACCTAAGTCATCTTAAGGTGAGCCATGGAAACGCAATTAATCATTAAAATCATTCATATGTGTGGTGTGGCTTTAGGCTGTGCTGCCATTTTCATTCGTGCTTTTACGTTGTTTAAAGGGACGCAGGGCAATTTACCCAATCCGGCAGGGCGGAAGTTTTTTGTTGCTTTGCAACATGGCTCAATGACATTAATTGCCGTGACTGGAATTATCTTATTGTTTATGAAGAACTTTGATGTGCAGCCATGGTTCTATGCCAAAGTTGTGCTGTTTTTGGTGCTGCTGTCTTCTTTATCTAAAGCGTATAAAAAAGATGACAGTATTTTATTGGTTCAGCGCCGTGCGGGCTTATTTATTGCAGCTATTGCACTTATTTTCATCATTACATTGGTTATAATCAAACCAGTTTTTGGATAAATGGCTTATCCACATGGCCGATTTCAAGGCTTGAGTAGAAAAACAAAGATTAGAGGGTTTTGAATGCGTACGCGTGTGGTCTTTAACCAAAAAGGTGGAGTAGGAAAATCGAGTATTACTGTCAATTTGGCTGCGATTAGTGCAGCACAAGGTTTAAAGACTTTGTTAATTGACCTCGATCCACAAGCCAATTCAAGTCAATATTTGTTGGGGGATGATGCGACGTATTCGGCAGATAAGCCTGCACTTGAACCCAATATTGAAAATTATTTTGAAGAAGTCTTGGGGACACAACAAAGTAAAGGTTTGTTGGGAAATGCCATCGGTTCGATTTTGAAAGGTCGTGCCAAAGGTTTGGAAAGCTATGTGCATGCATCGCCGTATCCACGTTTAGATGTGATTCCTGCCAGTCCAAATTTAGGCGCGTTGGCACATGCCTTAGAATCTAAGCATAAAATTTACAAACTCCGCGATGCTTTGCAGCAGATGAGCGGTCAATATGATCGAGTGTTTATTGATACACCGCCGGCCTTTAACTTTTTTACCTTATCTGCGTTGATTGCGGCAGATCGCGTGCTGATTCCATTTGACTGCGATGTGTTTTCAAAACGTGCCTTACAGACCCTGATCGAAAATGTGTTAGAAACGCAGGATGATCATAATGATCATTTAGAAATTGAAGGCATTGTGGTCAATCAATTTCAGGCACAGGCGAAGTTGCCGCGCGAAGTTGTACAACAACTCAAAGATGAAGGACTTCCTGTATTGGACAGCATGTTACCGCCTTCGGTGCTGATGAAAGAATCTCATCATAAAAATCAACCTTTAATCCATTTGGCTGCAGATCATAAATTGACGCAAGCCTATCAATCATTGTTCAATGAAATTGAGCAAAAGTAGTATCGAGAAAAGTATGAATGCACTTAAATGTGGTCTAGTTGCTTTCACTGCTGTTGTATTGGGTGCATGTGCAAGTACGCCAAAACCAAGCTATGTTTCACCTACACAGTATCAGTCTTTGAGTTGCCAACAATTGCAAAGCGAATACAACCGAATCCACGACTATATTCAAAATGGTGTAGAAACACCGAAGCGTACAGGCGTTGGTGTGGGTGTAGGCCTTGGTGGTGGCTGGGGCAGCCGTGGAGGTTGGGGAATTGGTCCGAGTATTTCGGTCAATATGGGACAATCTTCAAATACCAAACGTACCGAACTTTCACGCGTTCTAGGTGAGCAAGAAGCGATTGTACAGGCAGCAAAATTTAAAGGTTGTCCGATTATCGTTCGCGCAAATTCGGCTACCGCAGCAAAATCATAAGCGGATCATGAGCTGAGGCTTAGGCCTGTGCTATGAGAAAAGTGTAATAAAATTTGTCAGTAGGTGAGGCGTCTACTGGCATTTTTTTTGAGCCAAATAAACTGCACTGTTTAGAGCCAATAAAATATTTAAATCTATGAAAAAATTAAATTAAATATTATTGGTGTATTTCAATACTTCCTTCTGGTCTTGAACATTCAGCGTGAGTGCATTGACTTGTACAAGGATAAAACTGACCTAGCGCGTACTTGTTTTTTTAAATTCATTTCGGCTAAGGTGTGCGCTTTGAAACATTGTCTGGGTATTCATGATTGAGAGTTGGCTTTTTGTATTGGCAATGATTGCGGTGATGATGACGCCGGGACCTAGCAATGCACTAATGGCAAGCTCTGCACATCAACAAGGCATTGCAAAGACGTGCATGCTGATTCCTGCAGAATTATTGGGCTATTTCTATGCCATTAATTTGTGGGCGTTGATTATTCATTTAAGCGCTCCAGTGTGGCCGAATTTAATTCACTTGCTACATTTTCTCAGTATTGCCTATGTTTTATGGTTGGCTTTTCATTTGTGGAAATCGACGCATTTACATCAGTACAATCAAAAACATCCTTCAATTCAACCACGTGAATTATTTATTTCCTCGTTAAAAAATCCTAAAGCGTTGCTTTTTGCTGCAGGTATTTTCCCAATTGAAACTTGGGCTAGCCCATTAAATTTTATTTTGGTTTTCGCTGTATTTAGCGTGGTTTTGCTACCAGTTGCGTTGTTTTGGATGTCATTTGGACGGACGATTTTGGCGGGTAAGACCCAAAAAATTAAGGCCGATCTTCTGTATAAAGGATCGGCCCTGATGCTGATTTTATGTATGTTTCCCGTGGTTTTGCGCTTTTTTGCTTAAAGGCGTTCACCATATCGGTTTATTTCTTTAATTTTGCTCGAATAAAACCAATCACACCCGGTAAAACACTAATAATAATGATGCCAAAGATCAGATGGGTGAAGTTATCTTTCACGATGGGCATATTGCCAAATAAATAGCCTAAAGTGATAAATGAGCCGACCCAACAAATCGCACCAATCATGTTAAAAGTCAGGAAGTACTTGTAGTTCATGCTGCCTGCACCTGCGACAAAAGGTGCGAAGGTTCGTGCAAAAGGAATAAAGCGGGCAAAAATAATGGTTTTACCACCGTGTTTTTCAAAGAATTTTTGCGTATTGACCAAATGTTGACGGTTAATAAAGCGTGATTCAATTTCAAAGACACGTGGGCCAATATATTTACCAATATGGTAATTCAGCGTGTCGCCCAAGACCGCAGCGATAAACAGCAAAATCACCAAAACCCATGGATCCATGGCACCTGTTGACGCAGCGAGCGCGCCTGCTGCAAACAGAAGACTGTCACCCGGTAAAAAGGGCATGACCACTAAACCGGTTTCAACAAAAATGATCAGGAACAGAATTGCATAAATCCATACGCCATAATTGGTAATGAACTCGAGTAAATGGTCATCAACATGTAGTATAAAATCAATCAGTTCCATGGGGCTTATATGTGTAAAATAGTGGTCTGATGCTATCAGTCTGGGGCAGCAAAGTCAGTATTAAAACGTAATTAATTATCAGTAAAATCGTTCTATATATGGAATGATGAGTATTATAAAAGCATATTTAAAGAGAATAAGAAACGACCTAATCTAAGCACATCTTTTGAACAGTATTAAAAATAGGTTTCAGTATGTTTAATCCAAATCTAGTGGTGAAAAATCTGAGTCAACAGCCGCAAATCAATGCGGTAATCAGTCTCGTTGCACGTATTTTGATGGCTTATATTTTTATTGTGGCAGGTTGGGGTAAAATTACCTCTTACACTGCAACCGCAGGTTATATGGAGTCAATGGGTGTGCCAGCTGGGCTTCTTCCGATTACTATCTTAGTCGAGCTAGGTGGCGGCTTAGCTTTATTGTTTGGTTTTCAAGCGCGTTTTGCGGCGCTAGGTCTAACCGTATTTAGTTTAATCACTGCATTTTTATTCCATGGTGGTGCTGAAGATGGCATTAACTTTATGAAAAACTTGGCGATGTCTGGCGGCTTATTATTTCTCATGCTGCATGGTGCTGGTAAATTCAGTTTTGATCATTGGATTGAAAAATCAAAATAAAATGATCACGACTCTGAGCATCCATCAAAGCGGCGTTCTGCCGCTTTTTTCATGTCTATCGCTGATTTAAAGCAAATCAATAAAGCCCTGAAATGTGTTGTAAAAAACATCGTTTCGCTTGTGGTTTTTGTCCCTGTCCGAATAGTGTGCGAAAGTCCAAGAAAAATGTTAGAATACGGCGCTTATATTCGTTGCCTGCATAGTTGTTTGCCATGACTACCAATACCCAAATTACTGAAGACCGTATCCTGATTTTGGATTTCGGTTCTCAATATAGTCAGCTTATTGCACGTCGTGTACGTGAAGCTGGTGTTTATTCAGAAATGTACGCATTTGATATGTCTGAAGAAGACATTCGTGCATTTAACCCAAACGGGATCATTCTTTCAGGTGGTCCAGAAAGTGTTCATGAAGAAGGTAGTCCGCGCGCACCACAAGTTGTATTTGAACTTGGTGTACCTGTTTTAGGTATTTGCTATGGTCTACAAACCATGTCAGAACAACTTGGCGGTAAAGTTGAGCCAGGTACTGTGCATGAATTTGGTTATGCAGAAGTTGATATTAAAGTCCGTGATGCTTTAATTGGTGATCTTGAAGATACCAAAGACCAATTAAAAGTGTGGATGAGTCATGGCGATAAAGTGACTCAAATTCCTGAAGGTTTCCAAATTACTGCAAGCACACCAAGCTGCCCAGTGGCGATGGTTTCTGATGAAAAACGTCGTTTCTACGGTATCCAATTCCACCCAGAAGTGACACACACTGCGAAAGGTGCTGAGTTATTGTCTAACTTCGTACATGGTGTATGTGGTTGCCGTAACTTGTGGAACTCAGAAAACATTATCGATCTTCGCGTAGAACAACTGCGTGAGCAAATTGGTGATCAAAAAGTTCTATTGGGTCTTTCAGGTGGCGTAGATTCATCTGTTGTAGCTGCACTTTTACACCGTGCGATTGGCGACCAATTGACTTGTGTATTCGTAGATAACGGTTTACTTCGTTTGAACGAAGGCGAGCAAGTGATGGACATGTTTGCGAAAAACATGGGTATTCGCGTGATTCGTGCCGACGCTGAAAATCGCTTCTTAACAGCGCTTGCTGGTGAAGTTGATCCAGAGAAAAAACGTAAAATCATCGGTCGTGAATTCATTGAAGTTTTTGCTGAAGAAGCACGTAAGCTTGACGGTGTGAACTTCCTTGCTCAAGGTACTATTTACCCAGACGTAATTGAATCTGCGGCAAGCAAACAAGGTAAAGCACACGTGATTAAATCACATCACAACGTGGGTGGTTTACCTGAAGATTTAGCATTCGAATTGGTTGAGCCAATCCGTGATTTGTTCAAAGACGAAGTACGCCGTTTAGGTACAACTCTTGGTCTTCCATTTGAAATGCTTTACCGTCATCCATTCCCAGGCCCAGGTCTAGGTGTGCGTATCCTTGGTGAAGTGAAAAAAGAATATGCTGACATCCTTCGTCTAGCAGATGACATCTTCATGCAAGAACTTCGTGCAAGCGGTTGGTATGACAAAACTGCACAAGCATTTGCTGTATTCCAACCTGTGAAATCTGTTGGTGTGGTGGGTGATGGCCGTCGTTATGCATGGGTAATCGCGCTTCGTGCTGTAGAAACTGTGGACTTTATGACTGCACGTTTTGCACACCTTCCTTATGATCTTGTAGACAAGATTTCTACACGTATTATGAACGAAATTGCAGAAGTTTCTCGTGTTGTTTATGACGTATCGTCTAAACCACCTGCTACGATTGAGTGGGAGTAATTTAGGGATTTCAAGAAGCGAAGCTTCTTGCCTAAATTACGCCGAAAGCTATGCTTGAGGCTATTTAGGGAAACCTAGATAATTCTAATAAAAAGGACGTCTCGGCGTCCTTTTTTGTTTATAATTATGAAAAATACTATTTTAAAAAGAGCAAGTTAAATGTCATTGCCTACATACGATCAGTTGATGCTTCCATTAATGAAACTTTTAGCAGAACAAAAAGAGGCAATAAAATTAAGTTCTGCCACAAAAATTTTAGCTGAAAGATCTGGGTTATCTGAAGCTGATTTAAATTTAAGGCTATCTAGTGGTACAAAAACAGTATTTTATGATCGTGTTGGCTGGGCGAAAACATATTTGGTTAAAGCAGGTTTGATACAACAACCATCACGTGGTCTTTGCGAATTAAGTACGTTAGGTTGGTCTATTGATTTGTCCAGCTTATCCAATATAACTAATCAGTATTTGATGCAGTTTGAAGGGTTTTCTGATTATAAAATTGGTTCTAACCATAATAAAAATATTCAAAATCTAGTTCTAATAGAAGAGCATGCTACATCTATTCAAACAGAACATTTGACGCCTGCAGAAATAATCGAACAATCATCAAAGGAGCTTAATCAAACAATTAAAGATGAGCTATTAAATAAAATTAAAAGTAATTCTCCAAAATTCTTTGAGCAATTAGTTGTCGATTTGTTGGTAATAATGGGTTATGGCGGTTCACATCAAGACGCAGCCCAAGCAATAGGTAAAACCAGTGATGGCGGCATTGACGGTATTATCAGTGAAGATCGTTTAGGTTTAGATAAAATATATATTCAAGCTAAACGTTGGGAAAATACGGTGGGGCGCCCTGACATTCAACAGTTTAAGGGAGCTTTGGCTGATCAAGTGGCGAAAAAGGGCGTATTTATTACTACTTCTAGTTTTAGTAAAGAAGCAATTGAGTCAGCAAAGAAATCAGGCATTGTTTTAGTTGATGGTGACAAGCTTACATCTCTCATGATTGAATTTGGTTTGGGTATTCAAATTGAAAGAAGTTTCCATATTTATAAAATAGATCAAGATCGTTTTGATGAAGATAGTTTTTAAAAAACTTAAAGGACGCCTCGGCGTCCTTTTTTATATCTCAACATTCTATTTATAAACAATTGACCAACTACTATCGCTTTCATTATTCGGTTCAGCTTTAGGCTTCGCTTTATGGGTAAAGCTCTGCCAAGATTTCGTCGATTTACGTTCGGGTTTCATGCTTGAATCATAGCGCTCTACACGGTTACGGCCATTTTCTTTTGCTTGATACAGCGCAATATCCGCTTGCTTAATCAGTTCAGTTAGATTTTGCTTATGTGATTTAAGCTGTGAAACACCAATGGAAACGGTAAATTGGATCGGGTGATTTGCGACATTCAGCAAAGATTGATTTTGAAGCGTTAAACGAATACGTTCCGCGATCAACATTGCATCCTGTATTTGCGTTTCCGACAGAAGCACAATAAATTCTTCGCCACCAAAACGAGCCAAGACATCTTTTTGGCGCATTTCTTTGCGGGTGGTTTCAGCGATACATTGCAGTACCTGATCACCAACATCATGCCCGTAATTATCATTAATATGTTTAAAATGATCGACATCAAACATCAATAAGCAAGTGCTTGCAGGCGTTGGCCATTCATGGATGCGATGTTCAGCCAGTTGAACAAACTGACGACGGTTATATAACTGGGTGAGCTCATCTGTATGCGCTAGATTTTTCAGCGTATGCATATTCCAATCGTCAAGCAGGGTGCGTAAAAAATGACGTCGTGCATTGAGCGTATTGTTCCAGCTCATATGAATGCTGATCATCCAAACAGGAATAGACACCACCACAAAAATCAGTGCTTCTTGCCATGATAAAAGCTGACTCACCGCAAAATATACCAATAGCGAAATGAGGCCCGAACAATACAAGGCTGGCTTAAATTGTGTTTGTACGCAGACGTTGGCAATTAAAATAAAGATCGCCGCACCATAGATATAGGACGAGACCATTGGGCTATTTGAAGCCAGTAATAAGCCAATCCAAATCGCGGTGCTACAGACCGTCCCGATCGGTAAGATCATGTCGAGTACACGAATGTCTTTTTTGTATTTAAATAAATAAAAGCTAACCAATAAAGCCACAATAATCAGGGCAACTCGAGAAAGGCCTGACCAAAAGAACATGTCTGGAATAATAAAAATGTCAGCAAAAAAATAAAGAAGAAACGTAATCTGCGCCATGTAGTTCACTTGACGCAAATAAGGTAACTGATGGGCATACTGATGTTGTAGAAAATAGTTTCTAAACTGCGTAGGAATACGTGCAAAAGGATCTGCAATGGCTTGTTCAATCTCGGCACGATTGGCAAGATCACACTCAGAAAGTTTCAAAGTATGAGTATGATTTTTACGAACTTCCTGAGCAGACGAATTAGTCCGAGAACTCATTCGTACATCAACAGACATGTCCCTTCTCCATAAATGGCTTAGGACAAATTATGAACAAAAAACACACAAAAATATCTACCTGAAACTAGGGATTTTTCGAATGAATGATAAAAAATCGTCTGATGATTGTTACAAAATATATTATTAACTTGCTGTTTTATAAGTTGAAATTTGATTGCGTCCTGCAAATTTTGCTTGATAAAGTGCCTGATCGGCCATGCGAATTACACTTTGTAAATCTCGGTTTTTTTGACCAAATTCGGCAACACCAATTGAAACGGTAAATTTAAGTTTTTGTAGTGTATCAAGTTCTAAATAATCATCGGCTATTGCCCGTCGCAGACGTTCGGCAATGTCTTGAGCCTGACGCAGGTGTGTCTGCGGTAAAAGAATTATAAACTCTTCACCGCCGAAGCGGGCAATGATGTCTTGGCTACGTAAAGTATGTCGGCACGTTTCGGCAATTTGTTGTAAAACATGATCACCAATATAGTGCCCAAACTGATCATTAATATTTTTAAATTTGTCGACATCAAAAATCAGTAATGAAAGTGGCTGTAACGGTTTGGACTGATGATGAATATGATAATTGGCAAGTTGAATAAATTGACGTCGATTGTTTAAGCCAGTCAGCACATCGGTATGCGCCATAATATTGAGCGCTTCGCGGTTCAACTGATCGAGTTTACTGTGTAAAAACACAATTCTGGATTTTTGCGTTGAATTCCAACTGAATTCCAACTGATATACAAACTAAATAACAATACGGGCGAATAGATCAATATAAACAGTTGCAGTTGATGGATATTGCCAGAAATGGCGAAATACACCCCAATCAGTAAAATTAGACTGATACATAGAGAAATGAGCACAGCAGCCTTAAAGCGGATTTGCACACATAAATTGGCTAACACAATAAAAACCAAAGATGCATATAAATAGATCGGCACATCGGGGCTATTGGATAAATTGAGTAGGCTAAACCACAGCGCAGAAGCACCAACGATCGATAGGGGAAGCATCAAGTCAAAGAGTAAAATGCTCTTGCTATATGTATAAATGCCCCATGTGATGCCCATCATCAGTAAGGTATAGGCCATTTTTAAGCCTATCGCGAGCAAGCCCACATCGGGCAACATAAACCAATCCGCTATGGCATAAGAGAGATAGGCCAATTGTGCAACGATGTTGACTTGGAAAAAGAATTTAAAAAGTTGACGACGATGGTAGTGGAAAAATTCTTGACGAAATTGAGCAGGAACGCGAACAACGGTTCCTTTCAAGGCTTTTTGGATCAGTGCACGTGATTCTTTCTTATACTCATTGATCATGCAAGATTACCGACGGGTGAGCATGGCTTGTATGTAATTTTATGTAACTCAAATAATCTATATCATTTTTATTTAAAATTAAACACGTTATTTCAAGGATTTGTGAATTATTTGGTGTTGTTTGGTCAAAAGTGAGTGTTAATTTATGTTACTTAAATTTACATTTCACGTGATCTGAGCAAGTAATTTTGCATTGGGTATTGTCTAAATAAGCATCAATAACTGTTATGCTGTATGTCATATTAGGCAACAAAAAAACGATTGTCCTATCTCTGTGATTCAGCGTATTAATGACAGCTGAAGAAGATTGAGTTAATGCAGATATAATGGAAAAAATGCATAGCTCTAGCCGATAGTCCTTGCATCGGCTTAGCCAAATTTAGGGTAAGAATATGACCAATACCAATTACACAGAAATATCTCATTCCGACGATTGTGAAAAATACGTCAATCAGTTCATTCAAGAATTTCCACTGCGCCGTGCTGAAATTGGTCAAGGCACAGTGATTAAACGTGCTTTACCAAGTCGTCATAAACGGATGATTGGTGCATGGTGTTTCCTTGATCATGCCGGTCCAGTGCATTTTCCGCAAGGTGATGGCTTAGATGTCGGTCCACATCCACATATTGGTTTGCAAACCTTTACCTGGATGATTGATGGTACCATGATGCATACCGACAGTTTGGGCACACATCAGTTAATTCAGCCCAAACAAGTCAATCTCATGACAGCGGGTTATGGTATTTCGCATACTGAGGTTGCTCCAGAGTCTGAAACACAAATGCATGCTGCGCAGCTTTGGATTGCATTGCCAGATGACAAAATCAATATGGCGCCCCGGTTTGACCATTACCCAGAGTTGCCTGTGGTGACACAAGACGGGATTGAATTGACGGTATTGGTGGGTGAATTTTTACAGACTAAATCGCCGGTAAAAGTACATAGTGAATTATTGGGGGTCGATCTGCGTAGTTCGGAAAGTCAAAGTACCGTCCTGCCGCTCAATCCAAAATTTGAATATGGCTTTATGGCCCTCGAAGGGACTGCCAGTATCAATGGTCACGAGCTCAATGAAGACAATATGGTGGTACTTGAGCCGGGCTTGACCCAAGTCAAAATTGACCTACATGCAGGTGGCCGTGTTTTATTATTAGGAGGCGAACCTTTTGAATCACCGATTCTACTGTGGTGGAATTTTGTGGGGCGCACACAAGAAGAATTGAATATTGCCCGTGAGCAGTGGATTAATCAGGACGAACGCTTTGGCTCTATTCCTGACTATGATGGTCCACGACTAGAAGCACCGGCTTTCCCTGATAAAATGCGTCCATCACGTTAACTTAAAAATAAAAATGAACAGCCGTACCTGTGGTAAAAATGGTGCGGCATAACCATGAGGGAGTCATTATGGGTATCGTCGCAACGGCAACAGTAAACACCTTAGAAGCACCGTGGTCAGGTGAAGTTCAGAGTGGAAAACATCAACTTATTACCGATAAGCCCGAATCATTTGGTGGCGGGGATTTAGGTTTAGCACCGTATGATTTACTGTGTGCCTCCTTAATTTCATGCACCATGATTACTTTGCGCATGTATGCAGCACATAAACAAATTCAATTGGGTGAGTTTCGTGTCGAGGCAGACTTTTGTGCGAACCGTGAAGGTGCTGAATGGGTTGAGCGACGTCTACATTTTCAAACGCCCTTGGATGCAGAATTAGAGCAAAAAATCTTGTCCATTTGTGAAAAAACCCCAGTGACAAAAACTTTATTGCGCAGTGTAGACATTAAAACCACTCTAGTTTAATTTAAAAGCAGGTCGCTGCTGTACTGTGCAAAATTTAGTTTTGATATAGCCCTAAGCAGTGATCTGACACTTTTTATGATTTAAGTACTTCAAAATAATAATGGCTTGCCAGAAATAAGAAAATTTTAGACTTCATATAGGAGATGAACCCATGCGGGTGCTACATCATCTAGAAAAATCTCGTTCATTTCGTATTTTATGGGCAATGCAGGAATTAGGACTGGATTATCAGGTTCAGTTTTATCTGCGCCAGCCAAATTTGTCTGCTCCCCCTGAGCTTAAAGCCATCCATCCTTTAGGGAAGTCGCCCATATTGCAGGATGATGGACTGGTCTTGGTAGAATCTGCAGCGATCTTGGAGTATTTACAAGAGAAGTACGATCGGCATGATTTTTTTGCAGCCAAGGCGGAACATTCAAAACAACAATATCGCTTTTGGATGCATTATGCCGAAGGTTCTCTGATGCCGTTATTGGTGATGCAGTTGGTCATGAGCAATGTGCCACGCCATGTACCTTGGGTCATCAAACCCGTAGCTAATCGCATTTGTGATGGGGTCAAAAAAGGTTTTGTACGACCTCGCTTAAAAGAACATATCGAGTTTTTAGAAAACCATTTAGCGGAAAATGAATATTTTGCGGGACCGTTTAGCTTTGCGGATATTCAGATGACGTTTCCATTAGAAGCCGTCATGACCCGAACGCAAGGGCGATATCCACAAATTCAGGCTTTCTTACAACGGATGCAACAGCGTCCTGCATATCGCCGTGCCAAACAACAAGAACAACAGTTGGAAGCACAGCAAGACCGGCGGGATGATTCTGCTTAGCTCACATGATACAAGCGTTCTTTAGGGAAGACGACTTTAAACAGCGAACCACGGTTTTCTTTGGACTCAATTTCAAGGTGTGCCTGATGTTGCATCAAAACGTGTTTCACGATGGCAAGACCTAAACCTGTTCCTCCCGTTTGGCGACTACGTGCGCTGTCCACACGGTAAAACCGTTCCGTTAAACGGGGTAAGTGTTTCGGGTCAATCCCGATACCCGTATCTTCAACGGTAAAATAACCATGCGTACCATCATCATGCCATCCAATGGTCACAGTACCGCCTTTGGGGGTGTATTTAATTGCATTGGTGATGAGGTTACTAAAGGCACTCGCCAATTCCATATCTGATCCGATTAGGTCACAGTGACTATCAATCTCGAGATTCAGTGTATGTCCATAATCCACATTGTAAGCATGTGCATCGTCATATAGTTGGTTCATTAGGCTGGGCATTTCAATGATTTGATTTTTAGCAACTTTTTTATCATTTTCCAGACGAGATAATAATAACAAGTCATTAACCAAAGCATTCATACGGCGGGTTTGAGACTGCATTTGATCGAATGCGCGTTTCCAGCGTGGATTTAAATCTTCCTGATCGGTAAAGGTTTCGATATAACCACTTAAAACCGTGAGCGGTGTGCGTAGCTCATGTGAAATATTATCGACAAAGTCTTTACGCATCTGCTCAAGGTTATGCATACGTGTGACGTCATAGGCCACCAGTAATCGACTTTCGCGACCAAAACGGGTCAATTTCACTTGCACATAATGGTCTTCAAGTACCGATGATTTCATTTTCAAACCATCGGGTGCTAAATCGATATTGGTAAAGTATTCGATAAAACTGGGCTGTCTTAAAATACTTAAAATATTGCGCCCTTGATCGAGCTGTTGAATCCCCAAAAGCTTTTCTGCGGCAGGGTTCCACCATTCGATTTGGTGTAATTCATCAATCAATACCACCGCTTCAGCAAGCGCCACCAAGGAAGATTGAGCGCGGTCAATTAGGCCGACCATTTCAGCTTGTACGATGCGTTCTTGGCGCTGCGCACGGTATACATTAAAGAGCAAAGCCCCCCAAATACCGTCTAAATTCGGCGGAACATCATAGGGACGATTTGAAATCCATTCGTTAACCAAGTACAGCGAACGCATTTGCAATGCAAAAAACACTGCAAAGGCAATTAAGATGCAGATCCATAAGTACCCGGTACCAAAGCCGATGAGTGCAGCAATGAGCAGGAAAAATGCCAGCAGTCTTAAATCCTGCTTGGCAAAAGTCCATAAACTGCTGTAACGGAATTTTTTATGTTCACTGGCAAGTTCTGGGACGGGATACGGTTCGTACATAGAAAATTAAAGACCTAAAATGACTAACCCATCACAGCGTCTGCACGGGTAGAGAAACGGTAACCTGTACCACGAACAGTTTGGACATAACGATCGGCTTGGAAAGGTTCAAGAACTTTACGCAAACGACGAATATGAACGTCAATGGTGCGGTCCTCAATATACACGTTTCCACCCCAAACCTGATCTAATAATTGAGCACGGGTATAGGCACGTTCAGGATGAGTCATGAAAAAGGCCAATAGACGATATTCAGTCGGTCCCATATCTAAAATGGTGTTGCCAAAGCTGACACGTTGGCTGACTGGATCGAGGATTAAACCATTGGCATCAATGGTTTTTTCACCACCCAATGCATTTGAGCGACGCAGCACCGCTTTAATCCGTGACACCAACTCACGGGTGGAAAAGGGTTTGGTCATGTAGTCATCTGCGCCCGCGTCTAGACCTTGGACTTTATGGTCTTCTTCACCACGTGCAGTGAGCATGATGACTGGAATTTCTGACAAATTTTCATCGCGTTTTAAACGACGACATAGGTCTACACCACTCACGCCACCAGGCATCATCCAATCCAATAAAACCAGTGCAGGACGCTGATCTACAATCATTTGGTGCGCTTGTTTGGCATCTTCAGCTTGCTGACATTGAAAACCAGCCATATCCAGTGAAGTATGGATCATTTCCCGAATCGGGAGTTCGTCGTCGACGATTAAAATATAGTCATCTTTCACAGCGCAATACCCTATTTTATGTAAACGGTAGACCGTTTTATATTTATGACAGGCTTATTACAAAGATTAATTATGACAGTATCATTGCAAAAATGATCTTTCATTGGGGTTTAGAAAGAAATTGTGACAATTTAAATCCTGAAATATTCAACAACATGGGCTTTGCATCATGCTGTTGTCACAAAAAAATCATTCAAAAAAAATTGTAAAGATCAGTGTTGAGGCCAAAATTTATTTACTGGGTTTTTCAGAGAAAGCATCTAACAAGGCCAAAAAGACCACGCTACATGACGATAAAACCTCATCAATCGGCTGTTTATAACCACTCATGACCCAACGAATCGCGATTTGGGTGACATAACCATTGAGACCAGTTGCGACCATTGAAATTTCACGTTCTGAACGATCAATATTCGGCATCATGAGCATGACAAAGGCATGAATCATACGGTCAAAGCGCATCATGGTTTCATGAATTGTGGCTTGGTTATGTAGCTCTTGTACCAACATAGCATCGATGTAAATGATGCGCGCCATACGGGGATTATTTTTTAAGGTTAACAGTAGGGCAGTTAAACCCGCTTCAATCATTTTTTTAGAATCGGTTGATGCTTGCATGATGGCTTGCATCACGTTTCGTTGCAGTTCATCGATTAATTTTAAAAAGATGGTCTGGAACAGTTGCTCACTTTTCTTAAATGATTCATAAAAATAGCGTTCGGTCAGCTTGGCTTCCAAACAAATATCTTTCACAGTCACTGAAAAAAAGCCATGTGTACCATAGGCTTCTATACCGGCTTCAATCAGTTTTTCACGTCGCGCTTGCTTACGTTCACTGAGAGAAAGCCCTTTAAATTGACGTTCCTTCACATTTTTTGCCTGTTGTTGTTCTGTGTGATTTGTTGCATCTGTCATGAAAATATACGCTGAACTAAAGCAGAATTTTGTCTTATTTTAGCAATAATTTCAGTTTAAACCTATGTTTAAGCATTGGCGATTTCAACAGCTTAGCACGTCCTAAGATGACATTGACAATATGTATTGTCAAAACTATATTAAGTCGACGAACTGCACACATTGGCAAATGAGATCACGCTGTGATAAAGCCAAGCGGCAGCATAAAGGAATAAGGAATCACAATGAAAAACTTCAAAAATAAAGTGGCTGCCATTACAGGTGCAGGTTCAGGTATTGGTCAGCAATTGGCTGTGCTTTTGGCGAAACAAGGCTGTCATTTGTCTTTAAGCGATGTGAATGAACAGGGTCTAGCGGCAACCGTTGAATTGGTGAAAGCCAGCAATGTACGTGTAACCACGCAAAAACTCGATGTGTCAGACCTTGCGGCAATGAAAGCATGGGCAGCACAGACCGTTAAAGATCATGGTTCCGTGAATATGATTTTTAACAATGCGGGTGTGGCATTGGGTACGACCGTTGAAGGGGCAAGCTACGAAGAGCTGGAGTGGATTGTTAATATTAACTTCTGGGGTGTGGTTTATGGCACCAAGGAGTTTTTACCGTATATTAAGCAAAGTGGTGAAGGTCATATCATCAATATTTCCAGCTTGTTTGGCTTAACGGCACAGCCAACACAGTCGGCATATAATGCCACTAAATTTGCAGTACGTGGCTTTACCGAATCTTTACGCCAAGAATTGGATATTGAAAACTGTGGCGTGAGTGCGCTATGTGTACATCCGGGCGGGATTCGTACCAATATTGCCAATGCCGCAAAAATGAATGATAGCCTGAAAAGTTTAGGCATGAACCCGCAAAAATCGGCACAGTCCTTTAATAAATTCTTGCGTTGTCCACCTGAAGAAGCGGCTCGTCAAATCATTGAAGCAGTACAAAAAGATAAGCGTCGTTTATTGATTGGTAATGATGCAAAAGCGATTGATTTAATTCAACGTTTGCTTCCGACGGGTTATCAAAAATTAACTGCCATGGCGACTAAATTTGGTCAATAAGCGGTAATTAAAATCAATTGAAAAGAGCCCACGTCAGTGGGTTTTTTTATGCTCTAGTAATATCAGAAGCGCAATTTGATCCAAATAAAAGAACGATACGCGGTAGTGTCATCCGCAATTGTTTGAGACAAGACGACTTTTAATCAAAAATGTTTTTGCGATCCTTTGAATCATTTGATGGTATTAAACGAGTTTTGTCGGTGAGGTGTATTGCACCGCAAGATGGTTTCCTTGCGAAGCACGCTTCTCATTTTGTCGAATGAGAAACAACGTTTCGTAAGAGTACCTCCAGCCGAAGGCTAATCCCGTTATTCAATCCCTAGATGTAAGACTCCATCGAATAGATTTAAAAATCATTTTAAAAATCCGAAATTACTTTTACAGGCGTAACATCAGTTATTAAAAGCGCAAAGCGTATTTCTTATTTCATAAAATGAGATATAAAAATGGAAATAACTGATGATTTGAAATAAGCAACTGTTGAATAACCAACAGTTATTTGGCGTTAAAACCAACAGAATTTATCAGGTTTAAATAATAAAACTTTAAAAAATAAATACTTAAAATGTTGGCACAGTTGTTGCCATATTAGAGTGAACAAAACTCACCACTGTATGGAACATTTATGAGTACTTTTACGCATCGATATCTTTCTGCTTTTCGTGTCCTACAACAGGCATGTTGTTGTGCTATGACACTCGCGATGATGCGCGCTTAAATTCTAAAAGCTGTCTTCGAGTTTCGGTCGTGCATAAGTTGAATAAAACCTATGACCACTCAGATTAATTTTTAAAAAACCCACGCAGTACATTCACTTCATGCACCTTGCATGGGGTTGGGGGATTTTGCGCTTTGGGAAAAATGTTAGTGAAACCAAATCATGAAAAAAACCACATTAACCGTTGCGGTCGGACTGATTTTATCCGCAACCAGTCCGCTGAGTTTTGCATCGGATGAAGCACTTCAGCAAGAACTGAGCAGCTTAAAACAACAAATTGAGAGTTTGCAAAAACGCTTAAATGCAGTGGAATCTGGGACGACCAAAAGTAAAGTCGTAGAAACGGCCGCGTTGACGACAGAAGATACGACCAACGCCGCTGATGTTGAAGGTGAAACGCAGGTTTCAGAAGTAACCACAGCAACATCCGAAGATATCGACGGCTTACGTGCAGATATTGAAAACTATAAGTACGATCAGTCACGTCAATATGAACGTCAAATCACCAAATCGACTCGTGATACAACCCTGTATGGCACAGTTCAACTACGTGCCAGTGCGCTCGATGAAACGGGTGTGTTGGGTGCAACCAAATCGACATTTGATATTGGGACTGCGCTGATTGGTGTGCGCGGGAATTTATTCCGTGATTATAATGAAGGCAAAAACCTCGATTATCAATTGTCCTTTGGTTATGGCAAACGCAATGATGGCACCAATAACAGTAACTTTAACTTACTAGATGCCTTTGTTCGCTATAACGCTTTTGCCACCAATGCGGGCCCTGAAACTGCCAAACTCAACTTTACGCTCGGTCAGCAGTTATTACCCTTTGGTTTAGATGTGCAGTCTCCTGAAGATTTGCGTCCAACCATTAGTACCGCTGCAGCTTCGACCTTTTTAGGACTGTTTAACCGTCAAAATGGATTTATCGTCCGTGGTGATGCCAAACCTTTTGTCGACTTTGCATCGAACTACCGTGCGCCGCTGTTTGAGTATGCCTTAGGGGTAACCAATGGGAATGCCAGTAATAAGGCAGATGACAACAACGGCAAAGATTATATCGGTCGTGTGGCTTTTACCTTGCCAGTGGACTACGCCAGCATTTTCCGTGAGTTGAAGTTCGGTGCCTCTTATATCAAAGGCGAATCGAAAATTTCAGCCGGCGGAATCACTGATGATGCTGCGAAACGTGATCGTTTGGGTTTCGATATTTATTATAACCATGCCCCATTTGGCGTGACCTATGAATATCTGCAAGGCAAGACCGATTATGTTGACACCGTAGCCCAAGACATCAAAGAAGCCAAAGCGGAAGGGCATACTTTTACCGCTTTCTACACCTTGGGTGATCAGTTCTACAACAGTATTAAATCCAATGCCAAATTTGATGGTTTCTGGCCGAAGTCAGTCCAAGGCTATTACCGTTTTGACCGCTATAACCCGAATAGAAACAACGCAAGCTATCTCGATACCGCGAGCGGTCGTATTGGTGAATATGACATTCACTCTTTGGGTTTAAACCTATTTTTTGCGCAAACCACAAAATTCCAATTACAGCTGAATCACTACCTGTTTGATGTCGAAACGGCAAATCAAAAAGACACCAATGAGCTACAAGCTCAGGTTCAGTACACCTTTTAATTCAAAAATTTAAACCATTAAGGAACATTTAAAATGAAAATTATCTCTAAAAAAATCGCAGCTACATTCTTGGCACTTTCAGCACTTGGTTTAAGCATTCAATTGCATGCTGCCAATCCCAAAGAAATTCGCATTTCAGTATCAGCTGCGGGTGAGGGGGGTAAACCCAAAGTGGGCGGTAGTTTTGTAGCTACAGCACATTTACGAGGTGTGCTCGAACAAGAATTTAAAAATGATGGCATTAAGGTGAATTGGCTCTTTTTCCCAGGAGCAGGCCCTGCAACCAATGAAGCTTTAGCCAATGGCAAAGTGGACTTTGCATTGCATGGCGATTTGCCCTCATTGGTTGGACGTTCGACGGGATTAAAAACCAAAGTGTTGTTCTCGACAGGGCGTTTTGGTCCTACCTATGTGGTGGTGCCTGCCGGATCAAATGCCAAATCCTTTGCAGATCTAAAAGGCAAAAAATTCTCCGTCTTTAAAGGGACCAATGGTCAGATCGTCTTTAACCGTGTGTTAGCGAAATACAATTTAGCAGAGCGTGATTTACGAGTGATTTCGCAAGATGCCTATTCGGCACGTACGGCGTTAGCGACAGGTGATATTGATGCCACGATTACTTCACCGTTTAGTTTGCAAGCGCGTGGTGTGGCGAAAACATTACTAGAAATTAAAGATCCTAAAGTTGCACCGATTGCGCACTTTTGGGTGACAGAAAGTTTTGAAAAACAATATCCAGAGGTGGTGCAACGTGTCGTGACGACACTGATTAAACAAGCGCAGTGGAGTTCTCAAGAAGCTAATCGTAGTGCGCAATATAAACTTTGGGCACAAAGTGGCATTCCGTTGGTGGATTATCAAAAAACGTGGGATGGCTGGAATTTAAAAGACCGTACTACACCGCTATTAGACGAGTTCCACCGTTCACAAATTGACAGTGCTTTAAAAATTGCCAAAGACGCTCGTTTAATCCGTCGTGATGTGGATACCAAAACATGGTATGAGCCGAAGTATCTGAATAATGCCTTGAAAGAGCTGAAGTTAGAGGGTTACTGGCGCCAATTTAATGCTCAAGGTCAACCGAAGTAAGTCGCAGCCATGAGTCGTCCGATTGAAAGCAATGTGATTGCCAGTCCATTAACCACCAAATTTATGAGCAGTTTTGTGCTGCTTACGATTTTGGCTGGACTGGGTGTGGGTGTAGCACGGGTATTAATTTCCTTGTATGCCGTGCATTTAGAAGCCACCGAATTGCAATTGGGGTTAATTTCTGCAGCGCAAAATTTTGGCATTTTGATCATGGCATTGCCGATTGGCGTGTTGGTACAGCGCTTTGGATCTTTGAAAATATTTTGCATCGGCAGTGTGTTGGGCGCCGTGGTGTATAGCTTAACGCCACTCAAAGCTGGTGCATGGTATCTCTTTGCGGTGACTGCCTTGGTGAGTTTTGTCTTACCCATGCGTTTTGTTTCGATCAATACCGTTTTTTTGAGCAATTTAAAGCGTTTAGGTCCAGTCCGTGCGGGTTGGTTTCGCGGTTCGCACATGATGGGATATTTCCTGATTGCGCCTGCATTGAGCGTGTTGTTGGTCGAGCATTTCGGCTATGGCGGAAGTTTTTATGTGGTGTCTTTGCTTTTTTTAGGCACCTTGCTGTTGGCTCCGTGGTGCTTTCAACGTAGTACTCCGCAAGCGACGAATCGCCCGCATTTTCAATGGCGAGATATTGTGGCGCCTTTGGCACTCATCAAAACCCATGCCTCGCTACGGATTGTCTGCATATTGGAATTTTTGAGCAGCGTGGCAAATAACTACTTTGGCTTTTTCATTGTGGTGATTGCTATCCAAAGTTTTGCACTTTCGGAGCCAATGGCAGTGATGCTGCTGACCGTACAAGGCATTGTCTTTGTGGGATCGCTATTTAGCATGGGCGGTTTGGCTGAGCTGATGGGTTATCAAAAGTTTTATTTGATTGGCCTAAGCCTGATGGCAACGGCATTACTGATTTTAGCCTTAACCAAAATCACGCTGTTGATGTGGCCTGCTTCGGTCATGTTTGGACTTGGACTCGGTATGTTGCATATCGCCAATTTTATGTCTTTCGCCCGAGTGGGTGAGCAAACCGCGATGGCTAAGATTTCTCCAATTTTAGCCCTCGTCGGACCTTCGGGTGGACTGTTGGGTGGCTTGATAGGCGCCGTATTTGGCGCACAGGTTGGACTACAAAATTTATTTTTACCGATCGGGCTGGTGTTTATTGGTCTGATTATTTTGATCAGCAAAGATCAGGAATTTATTCAATTTTTAAAACCTGATGTCTCAGAACAGAGCGTAAAAGGACAAGAATTATGAGCCTTACGGATGTATCTGCACATTCGGTTCCCTTGCAAAGTGACCGAAGTGCGTTGGATTTTTTTAAGACCTATTTAAAACTAACTTTGCAAGTGGCGTGTGGACTCCTGATGCCAGTTTTGTTGTTCGGTCTATGGTATGTGGCAACACTGAAACAGTGGTTGCCGGAGCAGATTTTACCTGCACCGAGTCTGGTGTGGCAAAGCACAGTCGAATTATGGCAAAGCGGTGAATTGAGTTTTCATTTTGCTATCAGTGCCAAACGTATTTTATGGAGTGTCTTGCTTGGTGCCAGTGTCGGGATTTTGCTTGGTACTGTGTTGGGATTGGCCAAACGTAGTCGGGACTTTATTTTTCCGACGGTGAATCTTGTTGCGCAATTTCCCATAGTTGGCTGGATTCCATTATTGATGATTTTCTTAGGCATCGATGAGGCTTTGAAGATTGCCGCTATTTCATTGGCTGTTTTACCACCGGTGTTGATTGCAACCTATAAGGGCATTACTCATGTGCCGAATAGTTTGATGGAAGTGGCAGAGGTTTACCAATACAGCAATTGGCAGAAACTCAAAGAAGTGATTTTCCCAGCTGCACTACCCAGTGTGATCAGTGGTTTACGTCAAGGCATTATGCAGGCGTGGTTGGCATTGGTTTTTGTCGAGTTATTAGCAAGTAGTGAAGGAATTGGTTATCTCATGGTGTGGGGACGTCAGCTAATGCAGATGGACTTAATCTTCATGGCGATCATCCTGATTGGTATTACGGGCTATGTCTTAGATACCTTGCTGGCTTGGTTAGAAAAAACGGCACGCTTTCATGCAACCCGAGTAGGAGGCAACTCATGAGCATTCTTTCATTACACGGGGTAGCGCACCAAGTCTTAGTTAAAACAGCAAAAGCACTCGTTCTACCTGTGGCATTTATCGCACTGTGGGCAGTGGCTTCACAGCAAAACTGGGTCGATCCAAAGTTGATTCCTAGTCCATGGCTCGTGCTGCAAAAAGCTGTGACCGTGCTCCAACAACCGAGCTTTTTGACAGGCTTTGCCGAAAGTTTGGCACGTAATTTTATCGGCTATGGCATAGGTGCGATAGCAGGTGTGTTGTTTGGGATCTTGATCGCGAGTTCACGCCTTTCGAATTGGTTATTTGCACCGAGCTTTCATGTATTGCGTCAAATTTCGCTGTTTGCATGGTTGCCACTCATTTCGACCTTTTTAGGTGAGGGACACGGCGCCAAAGTGCTGTTTATTACCTTATCGGTGTTTTATCCCGTGGCGCTACACACCTTTGAAGGTGTGAGCAGTATTTCGCATAAATATCGTGAAGTGGCCGAAGTCTATCAATTTCCCAAGACATACGCGTTTCGTAAATTGATATTACCCGGTGCTTCGGCGCAGATTTTTGTCGGTTTACAACTTGGGCTGATTTTCGCATGGCTTGCCACCATCGGCTCTGAATTTTTATTGGCGAACTATGGCAATGGTCTGGGCAATATCGTGATTCAAGGGCGTCAGGCTTTTGATGTCGAACTGATTATTTTTGGCATGTTGCTGATAGGAATTGTGGGCGTGTTGCTCAATACGGTACTGACTTGGGTTGAGCGTAAAGTTTTAGCTTGGCAGCAGGTTGGATAGGAGAACATAACAATGAAAAAAATGACAATCCATAACATTCCTCAACTCTGGCGCAATATGTTCCTTGCAGCATTGGTCGGTGGCACAGCCTTGGTGGGTTGCAGCACGCAGCGAGTGGATGAACCTCAGCAAGTGGCTTTAAAAGAACTACGCTATCAAAGCTATCCGGGACTGGTGTCCTTACCTGAATTGGCACAAGACTTGGGCTATTTAGGCGACATTAAACTCAGTTATGTTGGCACGGTACAAGGTGGGCCACAAGATTTACTCACTTTGGTGGCCGGAGATGTTGATTTCGCCGGAGCCTTTAATGGCGCTGTGGTGAAAGTTATTGCCGCGGGTCTAGATGTTGTCCCAGTCGTGGCATCTTATGGCAGCGATGCTGAGCAAAACGTGGGTTTCTACGTGCTAGAAAATAGTCCTATTCGTGGCCCACGAGACTTTATTGGCAAGAAAGTCGCAGTGAATGCCTATGGGGCGCATTATGATTTTGTGGTGAAAGATTATTTGGCTCGCCATGGATTAACCGATGATGAAATCCGTCAAGTTGAGCTGATTATGTTGCCACCAGTGAGCTCAGAACAAGCTCTACGGAATGGTCAAATTGATATTGCGGTGTTCTCAGGCATTTTGGAAAAACGGGCCTTAAAACATGGTGGTGTACGCAGCATCTTTAAAGATATTGATTTATACGGTCCTTTCACTGCAGGCAGTTTTTCGATGCGCGGAGAGTTTATTCAAGCGCATCCTGAGTTGGCTCGCACCTTTGTCAGTGGCGTAGCCAAAGCACAGGAATGGTTACACAACACGCCGAAAGAGCAAATCATTGCCCGTATGGAAAGCATTATTGAAAAACGTCAACGCAATGAAAATACAGCACTTATTCCATATTACACAGGCACAGGTGTCCACGAAGTGGGTGGTGTGCAAAAAGATCAGGATTTTGCCCCATGGGTGAGTGCCTTAGAAAAAGAACACAAATTAAAACCGAATCAAATTGAGGTCAGTCGCATCTATAGCAATGAATTTAATCCCTATGCGAAAGACCAAAAATCAAAAGGAATATAACAATGACCAGTGCATTACATTTAGATCACGTGCGTAAGGTATTTCCTGCACAAAACCATGTCGGCAGTAAAAACTATAAGCCTGAATTTGTTGCCGTAGAAAATGTCACTTTGGATATTCAGCCGGGTGAATTTGTTTCAATCGTGGGGCCAAGTGGCTGTGGAAAATCTACATTATTAGACTTAATTGCGGGTTTAACCAAACCGTCTGCAGGGCAGATTTTACTGAGTGGCAAGCAGATTACTCAACCGGGTTTAGACCGTGGCATTGTGTTTCAGCAATATGCGCTCTATCCATGGTTAACCGCACTGGAAAATATTGAATTTGGTCTAGAAGCCAAAGGCGTAGCAAAAAAAGAACGCCGTGAAAAAGCCGAATACTATTTGCAGCTTGTGGGCTTAAGTGGCTTTGAAAAGCATTATCCAAATGAACTCTCGGGCGGGATGAAGCAGCGGGTTGCGATTGCCCGAAGTTTGGCTTATGAACCAGAAATTTTATTGATGGATGAGCCCTTTGCTGCCTTGGATGCGCAAACCAGAGAAACCTTACAGGCCGAGCTGATCAATATCTGGAAAAGCTCGAAAAAAACCATTGTTTTTATTACTCACAGTATTGATGAAGCGATTTATCTGAGTCAGCGCGTGGCGATTATGACCTCAAGACCGGGGCGAATTAAGGAAGTGATTGAAATTCCGCAAAGCCTGCGCAGCTCCAGTGAAGATGTCCGTTCATTGCCTGAATATGGCCGAATTCGCCATAAAATTTGGTCATTGCTCAGTGAAGAAGTGATTAAAGCGCAAGCCCTCGAAAAACATAAACAGCTTGCACATAACTAAAATATTCCAGAGGATTTATTTATGTCATCGACTAAACAAGCCATCAGTTATACGCAATCGTATAACGACATTAAACCCAGACTACAATTCACTTGGTTAAACACGGTCTTTAAACGCACCATTGCCATTGTGGCTTTTTTCTTGCTGTGGGAGATTCTGCCGCGGAGTGGTGTGGTCAATCCAGCCTTTTTACCGCCGCTATCTGTGGTGTTGGAAACCACATGGCAGCTATATCAAAGCGGTCAATTAGGCATCCATTTCTTGGCCAGTATAAAGCGTTCCATTATTGGTTTCATTTTGGCCCTAGCGATCGCAATTCCTTTAGGTCTCATCATTGGTTGGTACAAGCTCGTGGCTGAAACCTTAAATCCATTGTTAGAATTGTTTCGAAATACCACAGCATTGGCGTTGATGCCGCTGTTTATCTTATTTTTAGGCATTGGTGAAACCTCAAAAATCAGTCTGTTGGTCTACGCGTGCACATGGCCGATTTTATTGAACACTATTACAGGCGTACAAACGGTCGATCCCTTACTGATTAAATCGGCACGAACCATGGGCCTAAAACCCTATCAATTGTTCAGAAAAGTGATTCTACCTGCATCCGTACCCACGATTTTTGTCGGTATCCGTCTTGCAGGGGCGATTTCGATTTTGGCCCTAGTTGCAGTAGAAATGTTTGGTGCCAAAGCAGGTCTGGGATATCTGATTATTTATTCGCAATTTAGCTTTGAAATTCCACAAATGTTTGTAGGCATATTAGTCATTACCCTCGTGGGTTTATCCTTTAACTATTTCTTGATTGGACTAGAAAAATACTTTACAGCGTGGAAACGAAACCCCGTGGAATAATCTAGACAAAATGGAAAAATAAATAAAAACCTCGGGATATACCGAGGTTTTTTATTACTGATTTTTTATACTTAAAATAATGCAATGAATAAAGAATAATGTAGATGAATATTTATGTATCAGTTTTTGGGATTATTATTTTAATGTGGAGTAAATAAAAATATGACTTATTTATAATAAGCCATATTTAATTAGGCGAGTGCGAATTACATTCCTTGTCACTCCAAGCAAACGAGCCGTATGCACTTGATTGTATTGACAGTGCTGATACGCACTTCGGATAAATTTTTCTTCAATCAGCTCATTAATATTGTCATGCTTAAGTTGATTTGCGGCTTGAAAAATTTGTAAAAAGGTCTGCTCAAGTAATTGTCCAGCATCTTGAATATCTTTGATGTTGGTTACAGCAGAGGTGGCATTTTGTAAGTTAAAAGGTTCTGCACGCGAAAACGACGATGCACTTTGAATACTCGAAAAACTAATATCTTCTGGTTCAATCACACCTTTTTCACTGACTAAAATCGCATGTTGAATGGTATTTTCTAATTCGCGAATATTTCCCGGCCAGCTATGTAAATGGAGTTTCTTGAGCGCCAATGGGCTGAGGCGTAATGGTGTGTCATGTGGGTTGGTTTGATAGACCTGAATGAAGTGTTTAACCAAAGGCAAAATGTCACCACGACGCTCTGAGAGACGTGGAATGCGTAGCAACGCCACATGTAAGCGGTAGAATAAATCTTCCCTGAAACGCCCGTCCTGTACGGCATGCTCTAAATCGACATTGGTTGCGGCTATGATTCGGACATTAATTGGAATGGATTTGAGTGAGCCGACTCGAACGATCTCTCTTTCTTGTAAAACACGGAGTAATTTGACTTGCATAGGCAAGGACAGGTCACCAATTTCATCTAAAAATAAGGTGCCATTATGGGCTGCTTCAAACCAACCGACACGGCTATTAATTGCCCCTGTAAAGGCTCCTTTTTCATGTCCAAATAATTCGCTTTCGACCAAGGATTCGGTAAAGGCACCACAGTTCACTGCGATAAATGGACCTTTGGCACGATGGCTCAATTGGTGGATTTGGCGTGCAACCAATTCTTTACCTGTGCCTGTATCACCAATGATGAGTGCATTGGCCTCACTTGGTGCAATTTGTTCAATTCGAGACAACAACGCTTGCGATAACGGATCTACAAAGACCGTTGCTGTTGCCCGTTTATGTTTCAGTGCAGAGGGCACTGCAGGGTGGGTCAAAATAGACATATCTTTTCTTATAGTTGTTGAAAATGCAGATCATGATGAAAGATTTAAAAATAAAAGATAAATAATAATTCGATATTTAAATATCAGTTTCACCGATAAATTCATGCGTGGATTATTTATCTGATTTTAAGATAAATAAAATCGGGATAACTAAAGGATAAATCAAGATATAGCAAGTGATTGAACTGTTTTATAGTAAAGCTCTCTTAATAACAAAAGGCATAATTAAAATGGCGATTACTTCAGTAAATGTGCGAAACCAATTCAAAGGCGTGATTAATGAAATCGTAGAGGGTCCTGTGGTTTCAGAAATTGATGTGGAAACCAAAGCGGGCTTTTTTACGTCCGTGATCACGACGCGTTCGGTGAAGGATTTAGACTTAAAAGTAGGTTCAGAGGTAGTGGTGTTAATTAAATCGACGGAAGTGTCACTGGCTAAACTCTAAGGTTTAGTCCAGCAAAGTTTGTCAGCACAAATAGAGAATAATGATATGAGCGTAGAACAAGCTGGTTCGGTTTCTATTCAGCAGCTAACGAAACATTATCCCACACAAAAGCAAGAAGACTTAACCGTACTTGAGGACATTAACCTGAATATTCAGCCGGGTGAGTTCATCAGTATTGTGGGAAGTAGTGGCTGCGGAAAATCCACATTATTACGGTTGTTGGTTGGTCTAGAGCGTCAGTTTCAGGGCCAAATTTTGGTTGATGGTCAGCCTATACAGGGCACGAGTTTGGAACGCGGCATCGTGTTTCAAGATCATCGCCTGTTTCCATGGTTGACGGTACGGGAAAATGTACGGATTGCCTTGCATAAAAGTCAGTTTAGCCGTGCAGAAGAAGATGTATTGATTGATGAACATTTAGAGTTGGTCAAATTAACCCAATTTAAAGATGCTTATCCTTCGCAGTTGTCTGGTGGGATGAATCAACGTGTGGCGATTGCCCGGAGTTTGGTGAATCGACCACAGATTTTACTGCTCGATGAGCCCTTTGGCGCACTCGATGCGTTGACGCGGCAAAATTTACAGGATGAATTACAGCGAATCTGGCAAAGTGAAAAAATCACCATGATTATTGTCACTCATGATGTCGAAGAGGCGGTATTTTTGGGTGATCGGGTTGTGGTCATGCAGCCACATCCGGGACGAATTAAACGTATTGTAGATATTCATTTAGCCCATCCGCGTAAACGAGAAGATGTCCGTTTGACCAATATTAAAAATGACATTTTGACTGACTTTAGTGATCCAGTAAAAGATCAGTTGCTTGAACCTTTATCTCACCGATTTGCTGATTATAAATTTGCATGGTAAGTCTGGATTGACCATCTCATAGACAATGTAAAAGCCCCGAATTCAGGGCTTTTTTAGGCTTATCAAATATAGTCAGTATGATCATCGTTTAAGCTAGATCAATTTCAGTCCATAAAAATGCCCCAGTTGGGGCATTTGTTTTTCAGTTTTATCAAGCGTTGGTTTATGAGGCTTGAGAGGTATGTCTTTTTTCTAAAACATATTGGTTTTCAGGTCGTTTTAAACCTAAGTTTTCACGTAAGGTCTTGCCTTCATAAGCCGTGCGGAATAGACCACGACGTTGCAGTTCAGGGACAACCAAATCCACAAAATCATCTAAGCTTGCAGGTGTGGTTGGTGGCAAAATATTGAAACCATCTGCCGCTTCATTTTCAAACCACGCTTGTAGTTGATCGACTATTTGTTCGGGTGTTCCGATCAGTGTCCAATGCCCACGTGCGCTTGCAACCCATTGGTAAAGTTGTCGGATGGTAAAATTATTTTTACGGGCAATCTCTAAAATCAGTTGTTGACGGCTTGCGCCATTTTGCGCCTGTGTTAAATGTTCTGGCAGCGCTTGGTCGAGGTCAAATTGCGACAGGTCTTCAGTAAAACCACCCAATTGTTTGAGTAAGTTCAGTCCCAAAGTCGGATGAATATATGCATTTAATTCATCGTATTTTGCCCGAGCTTCGGCTTCAGTTTGTGCAACAAAGATCGACACACCCGGCATGATTTTTAAGTCATCCGCATGGCGGCCATATTTCACTAAGCGGTTTTTGACATCACGATAAAAGGCTTGCGCATCTGCTAAGTTCTGCTGTGCTGTAAAAATCACTTCGGCATATTTACCGGCTAGTTCACGACCATCTTCAGACTGTCCCGCTTGTACAATCACGGGATAGCCCTGTGGTGGACGAGCAATATTTAATGCACCATGTACCGCAAGATGTTTACCCTTAAAGCGAGGTGGATGCAGTTTATCGCCCGTAAAAAATTGCCCAGTCTGTTTATTGTATTCAAAGGCATCATCTTCCCAAGAGTCCCAAAGCTTTTGTGCCACTTCAATAAACTCATCCGCACGTTCATAGCGTTCTTTGGGGAGCAGCGCATCATTGATGCCATAGTTTTTTGAAACCACACTGCCAGAAGTGGTCACCACATTCCATGCCGCCCGACCTTCAGACAGATGATCTAAAGAGGCAAATTTTCGCGCTAAATTATAAGGTGCTTCATAGGTGGTCGACGCTGTGGCAATAAAGCCTATATGTTCGGTTACCGCTGCAAGTGCAGAAAATAGGGATACCGGTTCGAGCCCGGCAGAGAAGGTGCCATTGAGACCCAAATCAGGTGTTGTATCAGGATCGACGGTGACGGGAACATCCGCAAGGAAATAGGCATCAAATAAGCCACGCTCTGCGGTCTTTGCCAGTTCAATAAAGTATTTTAAATTGTGACTATCCTGTGGGCGAGCCTGCGGATGGCGCCAACCTGCCACATGTTGCGAAGTCCCTGGTACGAATGCCCCTAAGCGAATTTGACGTTTAGACATAAAAATTTCTCATCCCAATTATTCTTAAAAGATAAAAGGGATAAGAACAAAATCTATGCCAAACCGTAATTATTTGAAAATAAGAGGGTTTTAATTTTAATTGGTTCTAAGTGTAGATAAATCAACAGGATATAAAGCCATGTGTTGAAAAATAAACAGCAGTTTAACGGCAAACTTTATGCATGGATCAGTACAAGATTTTCCATATGTAAACTTAAAGCGTGTATTGGCATTGAACGCTATTAGCAAACTTTATAGCAATACTTTGATGGCTTTTCGTCTCCATACCAGTTGGTAATACAGCCCTTGTAAAATACATAAGCTGACAAAGGCCAAGGCATAGGCATACCAAATACCTTTTAAGCCCCACCATTCACTGAACAGGTAGGCACACGGCACTTCAATGCAAATAATGGCCATAATATTAATAATCATCGGCACGGTCACTGTTCCGCTGGCCCGCATAATGGAAGCAAAAATCGCACTGGCACCAAAAAATAAAATCGACCAAAGCACAATGAACAGCAATTCTTGACCGAGAACCACAACTTCAGGATCTGTAATAAACAGCGCCATTAAATATTTAGAGAACAAATAGCCCAATGCCACCAAAATACCAGTAATAATGAAATTCATCCCGATGGCCGTACGTTTCACACGATTAATTAATTCAGAATGACCTGAACCAATGGCTTGTGCTGCAAAAATAGAGGCCGCAATCGCGATGGACAAGGCTGGGAATTGGATATAGTTCAAAACCTGATTGACCGCGCCATATGCTGCAGTAGCATCAGCACCATGGCGGTTAACTAAGCCGACAATCACGAGACCGGCCACAGAGGTAGTGACCATCTGAATACCCGTTGGAATCCCCAGTCTTAAGATAATTTTGCTGAGATCATGTTGATGGCGAATATGACGAATCAACTCGAAGTCGAGTTTGAGCGGGTGATCTTTCTTTTTTAAGTAGAAATATAAAAATATCAAAGCAATTAAAAAGCCGATATGACTGGCAATGGCAGGGGCAATAATACCTAAACTTGGAAATCCAAATTTTCCGGCAATCAGCACGGGTGTAATGATCAGCCCTGAACCAATGGTCATACCCGATGCAATCAGCGGTGTTGTACTGTCACCGACCCCACGCAAAATCGAGGTATAAATAATATAAATAAAGAGCAGTGGGCTACCGGCAAGCATCCATTGCACATAAGGCAAAGATAAATGCATCACGTCTGGGGCTGTGCCTAAGGCCAATAAAATGGGCTTGGCAAATATCACCCCTAAAAAGGCAATGATGCTGCCACCAATCAAGGTCATAAACAGCGTGGAACCCACGACGGTACGAACTTTTTCAAGGTTTTGCGCGCCCCAAGCTTGACCCACCAACACGGTTGCACCTGCCGATAGTCCAATCACAAAAGCCATTAAACAGAACAAAATTGGGAAAAATACCGCGACGGCTGCAATGGCATGTACCCCAAGCATCTGACCGACAAAAACGGTGTTAATGGTCCCAGATAAATTCTGCAAAATATTGGTGGCGATCAAAGGCACCAGAAAAACTAAAAACGTTTTCCATAAATTTTGCTGAGTAACGAGGGACTGTTGTTTTGACATGCTCAGGTCCTAGACGCGGCGTTTTATGATTTTAAGTTACTGATAACACTATCATGTTTGCATTCAAAAAAGCCTTAGTTTTTGAGTAACCAAGGCTTCATTATTTCTACATGTCTGTTTTAAAAAAACGTTTTGGCAGATACTGCTTTAAACTGTGGAGAGAATCTCTGCAGCTCGATCTAAGGTGGCATCTTGTTTGGCAAAACAGAAACGTAATAATCGTAAATTTTCAGGCGGTTTTTGATAGAACACTGAGACAGGAATCGCCACGATTTTATGTTGTTCTGCCAACAACTGACACATTTCCACATCGCTTAAATTTGGGCGTATGGCACTGTAATCAAGGTTTTGGAAATAGGTACCTGCCGATGGAATCAACTCAAATCTAGAGTGGCTTAAGCCCGCATTGAAACGGTCACGTTTAGCTTGGTAAAAATCGGCCAATTCAGCAATGTGCTCAGGATGTTCTGCCATAAAGTTAGCCAGTGCCATTTGTACGGGCGTAACACCGCAGAAATTGGCAAATTGATAGATTTGGCGAAACACTTGCATCAAGGCTGGCGCTGCAATGCAATAACCGGTTTTCCAACCTGTGACGTGAAAAGTTTTACCAAATGAACCCACGACAAAACTACGTTCACGCAGCTCAGGAAATGACAAAGCAGATAGATGCTGACGACCATCAAAAATTAAATGCTCATAGACCTCATCCGACAGCACAATAATATTTTTATCTCGAATCAGTTCGATCAAGTTGAGCCAGTCCTCACGCCCCCAAACAGCACCTGTTGGATTATGCGGTGTATTGACAATAATCATTCGGGTTTTATGGTTAATTGCAGCGGCAACACGATTCCAATCCACAGTAAAATGGGGCGTCTCTAAGGCAATATGAATGGGTTGAGCCCCAACCAATTTTACACTGGGCGCATAACTGTCATAGCTCGGATCAAAAATAATCACTTCATCATCCGCATGAACCACGGCTTGAATGGCACTAAAAATACCAATGGTTGCACCCGGGGTAATGGTGACTTCGGTGTGAGGGTCAATATTTAATTGGTCGCGATGGGCAAACAGTTGAACCAATTGCTCACGCAAATGCATCAGTCCATCGCCGGGTGCATATTGGTTAAAACCCTGTTGCGTCGCATCACTTAGCGCATTTAACAGCGCTGGAGGTGCAGGGAAATCAGGAAAACCTTGAGATAAATTCAGTGCATTTAGACGCTGCGCCATTGCGCTCATGACGCTAAAAATAGTCACACCTTGTGCAGGCAGTTTGGATTCAATTGTGATCATGGAGCTTAAAATTTTTAATAGGTTGCATTTTGAGTGTAGCAGCATCTCAGCGGCTGCGAAAAGTTAGATCAGCAAAATTGATCCAGTATTGACGTTCCTATTCACTTGAATCCTAAAGTGATATAAAAGCCAAAAAGAAGAATTCAACAAATTATTTGCAAAATAGGGTAGACGAAAAAATAAACATTTCCTAAAATGCCGTCATTAAAAAAAATTAAATACATAATAACAATGCTTAAAAATATTCACGCCATGGTGGAAAACTTTGGCTTTAGCGTACAGAAACGTGCGCTACACATTCATTTCTCAAATGAACATCTAAATTCTGAAGTTTTTATTCAACGGATTGAAGGTCAACACCGTATTAATCAAGGCTTTCGTGCGGAAATTATTTGTCTCTCGACCAATGCTCATTTGGCTTTAAAGCAGTTTATAGGCGGCCGAGTGGCTGTCGATCAAGTGACAGATTTGGGACAACTCAGTCGCCTGACTGGTGTGATTACAGGTGCAAGCCAAGGTCAAAGTGATGGTGCATTGACCGTTTATAAGCTGGTGATTGAGGATGCCACAGCACTCTGGCATAAGCGTCGTAACAGCCGTGTCTTTATGAATAAATCGGTAGGGGAGATGACCGAGATTATTTTTAGTGAATGGCAGAAAAAAAGTGCGCTGTTTGCTGCCAGTTTAAGCTTGAACTTAGAGGGACTGGCACGTACCTATGATGTGCGTCCATTCACCATGCAGGCGAATGAAAGTGATTATGCATTTTTGACCCGCCTTTGGCGCAGTGAAGGGATCAATTGGTTAATTGATGAAGCGGAGTTATTTGTCGCATTTTCGGCTGCACCGATGCAAGCACAGCAGCTGCGTTTAATTGATACGAATCAGGCTTATAGTGCTTTGGAACGGAAAAAGATTCGCTTTCATCGTAGTCATGCCACGGAACGTTTGGACACAATCACCAGTTTTGTGGCAGAACGCTTTTTACAATCGACCACGATTCAAACGCAGCGTTGGCAAGCTCAACATTTGGCACAAGACCAAAGTAATCCGCTCTTAAGCGCCCATGCACAGAGTGAGCAACAGCACAATGAAACCTTAAGTTTAGAGCAGGCGTGGACCATGAGTTCGGCCTGGACAACCGACCTTAAAGGTACAGATCAGGCGACCACTTCAAATACACAGCAATTGGATCAGTTGAATCGGCAACTCAATCAATATCAGGAATTACAAGCCAAATATTTTACCGCCAGCAGTAGCGTGCGGGATGCGCAAGTTGGGTATTGGTTTGAATTAGAAAATCATCCTGAAATCGATCAACATCAAACGACAGATCGTGAATTTCTCATACTGGGGAAAGCATTTTATAACCAGAACAATTTACCCAAAGATATTTTGGTTCAATTAGAAAAGTTACTTGCGGCGAGCCGTTGGCTATCTTTAGGGGATGAACGGCAGGCCAATGACCTATATGTGGTCCGTCGGCAAATTTCTGTGGTGCCTGAATATGATCCTTTATTACACCGGCCACCTGCGTTTCCACAGCGGGCTAAAGTGGTCGGTCCAGAAGGTGAAAGTATTTATGTCGATGCTTGGGGGCGTATCAAAGTTCGGTTTACGTTCACCCGCAGCGATGACCACAGTCATGATGGTGGAGCAGGGAGTAATGATAATGACAGTGACTCGGCTTGGGTCGATGTACTGACTCCATGGGCGGGTGAAGGTTATGGGGCACGTTTCCATCCTCGTATTGGTGAGATCGTGGTCATCGACTTTTTTGAGGGTGATGTGGATCGTCCCTTTGTAGTAGGACGAATACATGAGGCTGAGCGATCTCAGACCATGTTTGACCTCAAAGGTCAGCTTCCTGAAACCAAAAAACTCAGTGGTATCCGCTCACAAGAAGTTGCGGGAGCAGGCTTTAACCAACTGCGCTTTGATGACACGACGGGGCAGATCAGTACCCAATTACAAAGTAGTCATGCAGCGACACAGCTGAATTTAGGTAATCTCAGCCATCCTAAAGAACAAGACAGTAGCCATGGCCGTGGTGAGGGTTTTGAGCTGCGAACGGATGCTTGGGGAGCAATGCGTGCAGGTAAAGGTTTACTCATTAGTACCTATGCGCAGGATAAAGCAGTTGCCGATCATCTTGCTGCTGCTGAAGCTCAGTCTCTTTTAAATCAAGGGCATCAGAGCATGAATATGCTGAGCGGTTTAGCCGTAAAGCAACAGACCGATGCATTAAATGTGATTAATCGTTTGCCGAAGTTAATAAACTCTTTAGAAATCAAAAGTACTACTGAAGGTGTCAAAGCGACTTTAAATTTGTTCAAGGAGGAGCTAAGTCGAGACCCATTGGCAGCGTTAAAAAACTGCAAAAGTTTTGTCAAAGAAATGGGCTCAATCGCACATGATGTCAAAAGTACAGTAAAAGAATTTAAAGCATTTTTTAATGATGCCGAAGATGCCTTTGATAACTTAAAGTCTGTCATAGATCATATTGAAGAAAATGGTAAGGATGTGATTCAAGGGCGGGTTGCAAGTCTGAAAAGTAACCTAAAAGAAGATCCATTAAAAGTATTAAAAGATGTGGGTAAATTGATCGAAGACATCAAATTTAACCCTGATGATTTATTGAATAATGGTGGTTTTGGTTTGCCACCAGCGATGACACCCATAAAAGCATTAGAAAAAGTACAAGGCTTTATGGAAGGCTATGCGCAAGGTTTAGAAAAATCCAATACAGCGGCAAAACAAGAACAAGGCAAATTATTCCGCCAAGCGTTGATGTTGCTTGCATCACCTAATGGTATTGCACTCACTACACCGGAAGATATTGTTTTACAAGCCTCGCAGGATATTGCAGAAAGTGCGCAAGGTTCGATTAATTTCAGTGCTCAAAAGAATATTGTCAGTCATGCACAAGACAAAATCAGTTTGTTTGCGGCTCAAAAGGGCCTGAGTGCTTATGCCGCAAAAGGGAAAGTTGAATTACAAGCCCAAGATGATGCTATTGAAGCAATTGCACGAAAGGTGATTAAGCTCATTTCAACGGAAGATAAAATTGAAATTACAAGTCCTAAAGAAATAGTGCTGACCGCAGGGGGCTCGCAACTGAAAATTAATGGCAGCGGAATATTTACCACGACAGGCGGCAAGTTTGAGAGTAAGGCGGGGCAGCATAGTTTTGTGGGAGGAGCGACTGTAAATGCACAATTGCCTAAGCTGCCTGAAAGTGGGCTGTATAGTATGAGATTTGACTTAAGTCAAATATTTGATACTAATATATTAAAAAATATGAAATATAAACTTATTAACCATTCTAAAAAAATTGAAGCTGAGTACCAGTTTGAGCAACAAAGTAGTGCACGTATTTATAGTGATGCTATTGAAAATGTAGAACTGGCATTAGTACCAGGTGCTTATATAACTCTATATCAAAAAAATGCAGCAATGGATGCAGAGTCTTTAGATGAAGAAATTCAAGGTTGCGGATGTGATGACGAAATGCATCTTTGTGATGAAATTAATTTAGAAATATAGAAGGTATTATCTTGAATAAATATATTTTAATTGGATTGTTTTTGATAAATTTCTTTTCTATCAACAATATAATATACGCCAAAGGGCCTGATTTTGAAATAGTTTCAAAATGCACAGACGAATATGAATCAAGTTGCAATATTTACAGAGTAGTTGATGGGGACAATAAATTATTGCTAGAAGATGTTAAGTCTCCAATTATCACAAAGATTAATAGTGATATATTTAGGGTTAGAGTTTCGTGTGGATCTCCATGCCAAGTAAACTTTTTTTATGGAGAAACTAGTGAAGATTCTACTAATGAATTTATTGCTTTTAATGAAAATAATCATTGTTTGATAGAAAGTGATAGTGTTAAGAAGAAAATATATGCAAGGATAATTTTCACTGGTAGGAAAAAAATTATTGCTGATTTAAATGATAAGGAATACTTGGGGTTAAATCAAAGATTTGATTATTATAATTATTTTAAAAAGAAAAGTAAATTTTTAGAAAATGGTAATTTAATATTGTTGGCAGATGATTATTCAAGTTTATTAATTAAAAAAATAATAATAAAACCATGCGGAGAAAATAATGAAGTATTCAGATGAATTTATAGCATTTGTTGCAACAATCTCTGGAGAAGCAGGTGTTTGTAGCATTACTTCAAAAAAAGCAGTTGCACATTGTATTATGAATCGATTAGGGTTTGGTGAGTGGGTAGGTCATCCAAGCATTATACAATATTTATATGATGATTTTGATGCTTTAACTGAACAAACGGCTGCTGTAAAAAAGGTTAAAGCTGAAATGAATTCTAATAAGGTTTCAAAGGATACTCAAGATATTATAGATGCTGTGTACCCTATTTACATGAGGGAAGAAGAAGATTTCACAAATGGAGTGGTATTATATTATAGCCCAAAAGCTCAAAAATTTTTGAATAATAAGGACCCAAAAAATTATAAATATCCACCAAATTTTGTCAACGAATTAACAGAAGAAGTGAAAATAAATGGTACTGAAAATGATGATATGTGCTGGATAAGGTATAAAGGAACTTCACGATTTTTTATTAAATTCATCGATCAATCTGCTAAAAAATTAATGGGATCAAGAGTCAATGTAAGTTATAAGAAGACAAAATATATTCCAACAATGAGTAATTTGTTAATAGATGAAGAGGGCTTTATTAGATCTATTTTAGTAAAGGGTGGATGGGGAGCAAGATTTTCTGTTGATGGCTCATCTGTGAAAGATGAAAATAATAAAGAATTAATGTTGATTGCTGATGGAAAAAACCATCATGTCATAATTGTTGTAGATAATGGAATGGGTGGTATAAAAACACGAACAGATAAACATAACCAGGAGCTACCACAAAATAATAAAGACGGAAGAGAAAATACTGAAAATAGTAATAATCAAGAAAATAATTCTAATAAATTAGATGTAAAATTTGATCTTAGAGTTTTAGATAGTGATGGAAAACCGATTTCAAGAATTTCTTATTTTTTAAAATATAAGGGAAAAGAGAAAAAACACTCAACTGAAAATGATGGTGTTGAAAAAGGTATTCAGGCAGAAAGTGGAGAAAAAATCGCAGTTTTAGTTAGTGGAAGAGATTCCAAACAAGAAGTTGGAATTTTCACTGTATTAAATGATAAAAAAATATATGATATACAAATTAAGTTACATAAATTTGAAATAATTTTTAGGCATAAAAAAAGTGGAAAATCTATAAAAAATTTAAATTTAGTACAATGGTACAGAGGTAAAGAATACCCTAAAAAAACTAATGATGAAGGTAAGATAATTGTAAATGCTATGCCAGGTTTTGATTTAAATTATAAATTAAGAAATGGTCAAAATTTATTAACAATAAAAGTCGATAAAAATAAAACTATTAGATTCATAGATGTTGACTCTCAGGTGTTGGAACAAGCAAGTAAAGATTTAGATTCGATAAATGCTGAAAAAAAATCATCAAAAACCAAAAATACTAGCCAAGAGCAACAAACTCGAGATGAAACTCCCAAAAGAGATCAAACACAAGCAACAAGTCAAGATGGACACCCAAAAACTACAGTTAATGACAATAATGAAGAAGCAGAGTTCAGTGTTCTTACATATGATAAAAAAACTGATCAGCTATTTAGTGGTGGTAATTATTTAATAGAATATAGAGGTAACAAAAGAAATCATTCAAGTGGTACTCATGGATTAGGAAAAAAAATACATAAAGCTAATGTTGGTCAGAATATAAAAGTTATCACACTTGAATCTGAAAAGGAGATAGTCCATTTTAATGATGTAATCAGAAATGGAATGAAAGATATAGATTTAAAAATAGATAAACCTTCAATACCATTGGCAGTACAAGGAGTTAATGTTGGATTTAATGGTGTAGCTGAACAGTGGAGGAAAGATATTGTTAGTCAAAAAACAAAAAATGTACTAGCGTATCTTGCGAAGGAAGCGGGAATGAAAGAAATTCTGATCACAAGTACTATAAGAACTCCAGAATCACAAGCAAGAGCAATGTACAACACAACTATTAGTTACAGTGCACCTGGTGAGGCAGTAAAAAGAGTACGTGATGATTGTAAGAAAAAAGGCTTATCTAAAGATGCTACCATAAAAAAAATGGTTGAAAAAATTATTGAGTTTCAAGGTAAAGGACTAAGAGTTTCGCTGCATTGTGTATCTCAAACTCAGTATGAAAAGATGAATGTAGTAGACATTGGATTAAATAGTAATGGATTTGGTTCGAATACAAACTTAAGTAATTTAGGGCAAAAATTTAAAAATGTCTGTATTAAAGCTAAGTCTGAAGGAAAAATTTCTGGATTTATTCCAGGTGATGCAAAAGGTGAGGGCGCTATGCATATTGAGATTATGCAATGAATTTTTATCATATAATAATAGCTTGTAGTTTGTTAGTAGGATGTAATTCATCGGATCGCGAACAAAATATTGATTTAAATGCAGTTAGTAATAAAAATGAGAAAATATATGAAAGAGTTGATTTTTATTATGCGTTTAAACAATGCAATGTCAAACGGAATTGCAGAATTCTTAAGCCTAGTGTGCTAGATGAAAGTTATTTTCTAAATGCTTACAAACCAAATAACGATGAGTTTTTTATCAAAAAAAATGGTGAAAATTACGAAATTTTTTACAAAATTTTTATGATAGAAAATATTGAGATGGGATGGGCCAAGTTAACTCGGTTAAACAATAATGAAAATCTGATTTTTAATGTCGATAAAATATTTCAATCCTATGGAAAGATGAACCCAATAGGAGGAGGTGATTCTTTTAAAGATGTTGAATCATCTAAATCAAAAGAAAGTATTTATTACCTTAATGAATATTATGATGAATATTCATTTAAGCAACCGCAAAAAATTATTTTGGAAAAACAAAAAGACAATACTTACTTATTGGATTGTAATTCTTATATGAGTGATTTAGATCCAAAAAACAATTTTTCCGGAATTTTTTATAGAGTGTGTTCTGAGGGAGAGAAAATTTATTTTAAAATAATTTGATTTTCTAAGAATAAAAAGCCGACTCTCGTCGGCTTTATTTATTTAACCTTCCAAAACTTCTTCCAGCAACTCTTCACTCGGTGCAAAGTAATACGCTCCGTCCATTGGCGTAACAAAGTGAAGTAAGCGGTCATGAATGCCGTCACCGCTCGTACCGAACATGCGAACCAGCATGCTGTCGATAATGCTGAGATCTTTGGTATAGGCAATAAAGAACAAACCTTGGTCACCGCGGCCATCGCCATAAGGCAATGAATGACGCAAAATTGCGAGTTCTTCACCTTCATCATCTTCAACAACGGTACGTGATACATGTGAGTTTTCAGGTTGTTCGTTTTCATCTAACTCAATCGATTCAAGTTTGGTGCGCCCAATGACATGTTCTTGAGCATCTACCTTTAACTTTTTCCATTTATCTAAGTTGTGTGCATAACGCTGCGCAAACACAAAAGAACCATCTGCAAAAATGCCTGCTTCTTCAGAAAGTAAAGCTGTTTCAGCGCGGTCATCTGGAAATTGAGGGTTTTCAGTACCATCAATAAAGCCAGTTAAGTCACGGCCATCGAAATTGCGGAAGCAAACACGCTCATCTAAAACCTCCACTTTATCTTGAATGCCATCAAAGAAAGCTTGGCTTAAAGCAAAGCAAATATCTGTACGCTGTGCTGCAATGTGAATCAGCACATCCGCTGGGGCCACAGGCATGTTAAATGAACCTTGAATTGGATCAAGTTGCTTAAAGCCTGCCGGAGATTGACTGTAAAGTTGTGCCCAAAGTTCTGGTCCAAAAGCCACAGCCGTTTTAATCTGTGCATTTGGATGTTGGGTAATCAGACGATCACGAGTATTAAGTAAGTCTTCAAGTTGTTCTTTTAATTCGCTAATCGTTAAATCTTTTAAACGTAAAACAATAAAACGAGCATGATCTGAGGGTAATGGCAAAATTACAGATTGAGCAGACATTCATGGCTCCTAAAAATTATAATTTCTGAGTGGCTGTGTGTATTGTGCCTTAAGCAGCGCTGAGAGTGTAGCCTTCATTTGGCCTTTTAGCGTGCATTATTGTCATGAAAATAGAGTAAATGTCATATAATACAGACCCATTTCAAACTTGAGCTAATGATGTCCTATCAAATCTGGATTGCATACATGTTGGCATGTTGGGTAATTAGTGTTTCCCCAGGTGCAGGTGCAATTGCGTCTATGTCGAGTGGTTTGAATTATGGGTTTAAGCATGGGTATTGGAATGCAATCGGCCTGCAATTGGCACTTTTGGTTCAGATCGCCATTGTTGCAGCTGGGGCAGGGGTCTTATTTGCGACGACACCATGGGCTTTTCTGATCGTGAAATGGTTTGGTGTGGGCTATTTATTATATTTGGCTTATTTACAGTGGACAGCGCCAATAGAGTCTATTGAAATTCAACAAGATTTGCCCAATAAATCACCGTCAAAATTAGTTTTACATGGCTTTTTGGTCAATATGAGCAACCCTAAAGCGATTGTATTTTTGTTGGCAGTTTTGCCGCAGTTTTTAGATTTATCTAAACCCCAATGGATTCAATATGTCATCATGGCTGCAACGATGATTAGCATCGATCTGATTGTCATGGCGGGGTATACCGGTCTCGCTGCAAAAGTGCTGCGGTTATTAAAATCACCCAAACAACAAAAATATTTGAATCGAGCTTTTGCGGTATTATTTGCTTGTGCGGCGAGTTTATTGAGTTTGGTGCATCAATAAATCCAGTTAGATGATTCTGAGTATCGTATTTGACGTGCAAAAAAAGCCATGCAACTGCATGGCTTTTTTTTTGATATGTCGCGAATTGAACAATGAACGTTGCTACTTAAGCCACTTTCTTAAATTTTTGCATAATAAAAATTAGGGCAAAGAGCAGCGCCATGGTTAATACAATGGTCAGTCCTGTAGAGGTGTTTAAACCAGCACTTGACCATAAACCTACAGTTACACCGACTTGGGCAATGATGAAAGACCACAGTACCATTTGCTTCGGGGAATTTGCCAATAAACGAGCGGTTAATGCAGGAATCACTAACAATGCACCCATCAGCAATGATCCGACAGCACGTAAAGCCAATACAGTAAATAATGCCAGTAATAACATAAAAATCAGACGTTGCCATTTAGCGCTGACACCTTCACTGACCGCAATATCGGGGTCAATGGCAATCTGAATCTGAGATTGCCAACTTTTATACAGCACGGTCAGTGCCACAATGATCACCACTGCAAAGACAGGCAAATCTGACCAAGAAATGGTGAGTAAATCACCAAATAAATAGCTGAGTAATTCAGGTCTTAAGCTTGGCAAATGTTGTATGAAGAGTAAGCCTGAGCACAGGAGTGTAGCCGAACAAAGCGCGAGCAAGGCGTCATTGGGCAAGCGTGGATCGTGTAACACCCATAAGATTGCAACCAATAAGAGCGCAATCAATGTAACGCCTGTCCAAAGCGGTAGACTCATCGCACCGGCAATGGCGACACCGAGTAAAGTGCCATGTGCCATGGTGTCCGCAAAAAATGACATGCGACGCCATAACATTAAACAGCCAAGCGGTGCAGTCAGGAACACCAGCAAAGTGCCCATGATCCATGCTGGCAAAAGGAGTTGTAGCCATTCCATCATGGATTATGCTTCCGGTTCAGGGTGAATATGAGGACGAGAGTCATGCTGGCAAGGCGTTGCACTATCGCCATGTGCACAGTGATCATGATGGTGTTGATAGAACACACGATTTGTTCCAAAGATCGCTTGATATTCAGGATGTTGCTGGACATTTTCAGGCAAGCCACTACAACAAATATGCTTGTTCAGGCAAACCACACGGTGCGTGCCTTGCATGACCCATTGTAAATCATGAGAAACCATCAAAACTGCACAGCCATATTTTTCTGGCAAGCTACGCACGTAGTCATACAGTTCCGCTTCAGACTGGATATCCAGACCTTGCATAGGTTCATCCAGAACCAATACATTCGGTTGACGCAATAATGCCCGTGCAATCAATACACGTTGACGTTCGCCGCCCGATAGTTGCTGAACTTTAGATTGTTGTAACTTGGCAATGCCTGTATCACGAATAATTTCTTGCTTAATGCTGGCATCACATTTTTCTAATGCCAATAAATCACACACACGTAGCGGTAAGCTGTGTGATGGATTAAATTTTTGTGGCACATATGAGAATTTTAATTTTTGTATGCTGATCACTTTACCAGATACAGGTTTTACAATACCCAATAACACTTTGATGAGCGTGGATTTGCCTGCACCGTTAGGACCAATCAAGGTGACAATTTCTTTTTCGTGTAAGGCGAAATCTACATTTTTTAAAATGTCACGTTCATCGATTCGGACATGAACATGCTCTAAAGCCACAATGGGCTTCATATTTAGTGTTTGCTGCGGCACTGCTGACAGATCCCTGAAATTTCAATAATACTGTGATGTGCAGTAAAGCCATCGGATGCAGACAATTCATCGAGTTGCGCCATCAAGCCTTGAGCAGATGCTTCTTTGACTATTTTACAATCGGTGCAAATCAGGAATGCGGCTTGATGTCCTTCGCGCGGATGACAACACGGGATGTAAGCATTAATCGACGTTAGACGGTGAATCAAACCTTTTTCAAGCAGAAAATCCAGCGTACGGTATACCGTCGGTGGCGCTGCAGGTCGGTCAGACTCACTTTTGATTTTAGCCAAAAGGTCATAAGCACCCATTGGTCCCGTTGCGTTCAAGATCAGTTCCAATACTTCTTTACGCAAGGGCGTAAGTCGAGCACCCGTCGCGCTACAGAGACTCTCAGCTTCAGCAAGGCGCTGTTCGACATTATGATGATCGTGTACACCATGCAAAGCATTATGATGTTCGTGTGAACATGCGCTCATAGCCAACCTCGAGTACGAAACTGTATAAAGAAAAAGACTTTAAATCTTAACATGAAGCGTAAGGACTTACGAACAGACGTAGGTTTTTTTACGATTTTGTTATATTATAACACTATTCATTTTATGGTGCTCTCTCCCCATGTCCCGTGTAATTCTTTTTTGTAGTTTGGCTTTATTCAGTGTGATGAGCTGGGCGCAAGGTCTCGTTGTTTCTACACAACCGATTTATCTAATCGCAAAGGATGTACTCAAGGGTGTAGAGCAACCGAAATTACTGCTTGACCATCAATCTGGACATGATGTGAGCTTGACGCCTGCACACCGTAAAACCGTGCAAGATGCCAATCTCGTTTTATGGTTAGGTCACGCGCACGAAGCACCATTGGCAAAAATGTTGGGTGAAAGTGGCAAAAGTATCGCTATTTTAGACTCAGGTATTATCAGTGCTTTGCCATTACGTGATGTCCGTGGCAATGCATTAAAAGGCACAATCGATACGCATGTCTGGCTTGAACCAAACAATGCAGTTCGAATCGGCTTTTTTATAGCCGCGTTACGTTCACAACAGTTTCCAGAACATCGTGAAAAATATTGGGCCAATGCACGTGCATTTGCGCAGAAACTCTTGGTTACTGCACAAAAAACCGATGTGTCGAGCCGTGCTCAACCTTACTGGTCTTACCACGATGCCTATCAATATCTTGAGCGCTCACTGAATTTGAAATTTACCGGTGCGTTGACAGATGATCCACATGTCGCACCGACATTGGCACAAATCAAGTACCTGAAAGACCATCGCGCGCAGCCAAAAGTATGCTTACTTGCAGAAGCACATGCCAGTCAAAATCAGTATCAAAAGCTCGGTGGCATCGTCTTTCAACCGGTTGACGAAACGATGAGTGGGGCAGGGGATTTTGTAACAGCATGGAAGATGTTGGCTGATGAAACACTGAAATGCACACTAAATGCACGAAAGTAAAGTAAAAAATAAACAACTATTGATTAGTTTGAAAGCAGTTTGCCAATTTAAAAAAACACGACTAAGGTCGGGAAAAGATTGCAAGTTAAGGGGTGTAACTCTATAATGCCTGCGATTAAAAATAATCATCAGTTAAACTTGTCAAGCAGAATTGCTGTGAGTGAACAAAAATGAGTCGAACTAGTCGCATGATTGATCGACGATTAGCGAAAGCTTTAGTCATCTTACAAGCAGTAATGATTCCTGTTTCAGCCCTGATTGGTTGGGTCCTTAAAGACACAATCACAGCATATAGTGCAGCTTTGGGTGCGTTGGTATGTTGGCTAGCAAGTAGCTACTTTTCATGGCAGTCGTTTCGTGCGGCTGGTGCCCGTGCCTCTAAACAGGTGCTGTCAAACATGTATCGTGGCTTAATGGGCAAGTTTGCAATCGTGATTGTTGGATTCATTTTGATTTTGATCAATGTCAAACCGTTGTCAGCGGTGGCATTGTTTTGTGGTTTTATGCTCGTACAAAGTATGTCGTGGGTCGCTCCTTTTTGGGCAACACGCTTAAAAAAAACGAGTATAAACACAACAAAAAATTGAAAAGTTTTTTGGAGAGTAACGAGATATCAGGCAGCACGCGATATTCGTTTTCTCTATTAGTTTTGACATTGACCAGGTGTGATTTATGGCTGCTGAAGAACATGCCCTTACTTCGACCGAGTACATTCAGCATCACTTGACTAACTTGACCTATGGCAAAATGCCAGATGGTACTTGGAAGTTAGCTGAGACTGCTAAAGAAGCTCAAGAGATGGGGTTCACTGCTATTCACTTGGATTCAATGGGTTGGTCTATTGGCCTTGGTATAGTTTTCTGTTTGTTGTTCTGGGTTGTAGCGAAAGCTGCAAACTCTGGTGTTCCGACCAAGTTCCAGTCTGCAATCGAAATGATTATCGAGTTCGTTGACTCAAGTGTCCGTGACACTTTCCATGGCAAATCGCGCTTAATCGCGCCGTTAGCGTTGACCATCTTCGTGTGGATTTTCCTCATGAACTTGATGGACTTGATCCCTGTTGACTGGATTCCTTATACAGCTCAATTGATCGGTGCTAACGTGTTTGGTATGGATCCTCACCACGTTTACTTCAAAATCGTTCCATCTACTGATCCTAACATTACCTTGGGTATGGCATTATCAGTATTTGCGTTAACTATTTTCTATAGTATCCGTGAGAAAGGTCTTGTCGGATTCGGTGCAGAATTTGCACTTAACCCATTTAACCCAAGTAACCCAGTTTTAAAAGCATTACTTATTCCAGTAAACATTATTCTTGAATTAGTAACTTTTATTGCACGTCCAATCTCATTGGCTCTTCGACTGTTCGGTAACATGTATGCGGGTGAGTTGATCTTCATCTTGATCGCATTACTACCGTTCTGGATCCAGTGGGCGTTGTCTGTGCCTTGGGCGATCTTCCATATTCTTGTTATTACGTTACAAGCATTCATTTTCATGATGTTGACTATCGTATATATGAGTATGGCTAGCGAAAAGCATTAATGGTATTGCTCAACTGTCAAAGGGTGGTTGGGCACACAATTTTTTAACTTAATTTGGTATAAACCTAACCTCTGAGGAATTATCATGGAACTCACTTTAGGTCTAGTTGCAATTGCATCTGCTATCTTGATCGCTTTTGGTGCTTTAGGTACTGCGATTGGTTTTGGTCTTCTAGGCGGCCGTTTCTTAGAAGCTGTTGCTCGTCAACCAGAATTGGCTCCACAACTTCAAACTCGTATGTTCTTAATCGCAGGTCTTCTTGATGCTGTGCCTATGATCGGTGTTGGTATTGGCTTGTTCTTCATCTTCGCTAATCCATTTGTAGGTTAATCAGCTTAATTCCTAAATTAAACTATTGAGGAATAGCAATGAATATCAACCTCACATTGATTGGCCAAGCGATTGCATTTGCGATTTTTGTCGCATTCTGCATGAAGTTTGTATGGCCACCACTAATCAATGCGATTAGTGAGCGTCAGCGTAAAATCGCTGATGGCTTAAACGCTGCTGAAAAAGCAAAAGCTGACCTTGCGGATGCGCAAGCACAAGTGAAAGCTGAATTAGACGCGGCTAAAGCACAAGCGGCTCAATTGATCGAACAAGCGAACCGTCGTGGTGCGCAATTGGTAGAAGAAGCGCGTACTCAAGCTGCGGCTGAAGGTGAGCGTATTCGTCAACAAGCTAAAGAAGCTGTTGATACTGAAATCAATGCTGCTCGCGAAGAATTACGTCAACAAGTTGCTGCTCTTGCAGTTACTGGCGCAGAAAAAATTCTGAACCAGCAAGTTGACGCAGAAGCTCACAATGCCATGCTGACTCAGCTGGCTGCTAAACTTTAAGAGAGGCGGATTATGGCTGAACTCTTGACGTTGGCACGCCCATACGCTAAAGCAGCATTTGCTTACGCTTCTGAGCAAAATGCAACTGACGCTTGGTCAAATGCATTGAACTTGCTCAGTGCTGCGGTGCAAGACGAAGCATTTTCAGCTTATCTAAATCGCCCTGAGCTTACTCCTGCTGAGCAGGTAAGTGTTTTCGCAAAAGTTTTAGGTGAAGACCAGACTGCAGCAGTGTCAAACTTTTTGACATTGCTTGCCGATAATGACCGTCTGGCACTTCTTCCTGAAATTTCAGAAGAATACGAACAGCTCAAATCACAGAATAACAATACTGTGGATGTAGTGATTGAATCTGCATTCCCATTGACTTCTGTACAAGAACAATTACTTGCGCATGCATTAGAGAAAAAATTCGAAGCTGCCGTAAATGTTTCTGTAGAAGTTAACCCAGCGTTAATTGCGGGTGTAGTTATTCGTGCAGGCGACCAAGTGATAGATGATTCTGCGCTTAACAAGCTTGAAAAAATGCGGACTCGTCTTCTTGCTTAACAGCTCGAAGACTGAACTTTAAAAAGATTGAGGTATAGCGCAATGCAACAACTGAATCCATCCGAGATCAGTGCGCTCATTAAACAGCGTATCGGCGATCTGGACACCAGCGCGACCGCTAAGAACGAAGGGACCATTGTTATGGTTTCCGACGGTATTGTGCGCATTCACGGCCTTGCTGATGCAATGTACGGTGAAATGATCGAATTCGACGGCGGCTTATTTGGTATGGCACTGAACCTAGAACAGGATTCAGTGGGTGCCGTTGTCTTAGGTAACTACTTAAGCCTTCAAGAAGGTCAAAAAGCTCGTTGCACAGGTCGTGTATTAGAAGTTCCGGTTGGTCCAGAACTTTTAGGCCGTGTAGTAGATGCTCTTGGTAACCCAATTGATGGTAAAGGCCCTATTGACGCAAAACTTACTGATGCTGTTGAAAAAGTAGCACCAGGCGTAATTTGGCGTCAATCAGTGGATCAACCTGTACAAACTGGTTATAAATCAGTAGATACAATGATCCCTGTTGGTCGTGGTCAACGTGAGTTGATCATCGGTGACCGTCAAACTGGTAAAACAGCTATGGCGATCGATGCGATCATCGCTCAGAAAAATTCTGGCATTAAATGTGTATACGTAGCAATTGGTCAAAAACAATCGACTATCGCTAACGTTGTGCGCAAGCTAGAAGAAACTGGTGCTATGGCGTACACAACTGTTGTAGCAGCTGCTGCAGCTGATCCTGCAGCGATGCAGTATCTTGCTCCGTATGCTGGTTGTACAATGGGTGAGTACTTCCGTGACCGCGGTGAAGACGCGCTTATCATTTATGATGACTTGTCTAAACAAGCTGTTGCTTACCGTCAAATTTCATTGCTTCTACGTCGTCCACCAGGTCGTGAAGCATATCCTGGTGACGTATTCTATCTACACTCACGTTTACTTGAACGTGCTTCACGTGTATCTGCTGACTACGTTGAGAAATTCACTAACGGTGAAGTTAAAGGCCAAACTGGTTCATTAACTGCATTACCGATTATTGAAACTCAAGCCGGTGACGTATCTGCATTCGTACCTACAAACGTAATTTCGATTACTGACGGTCAGATCTTCTTAGAAACATCATTATTCAACGCAGGTATTCGTCCTGCTGTGAACGCGGGTATCTCTGTATCACGTGTTGGTGGTTCTGCTCAAACTAAGATCATCAAAAAATTGTCAGGTGGTATCCGTACCGCTCTTGCGCAATACCGTGAATTAGCTGCGTTTGCTCAGTTCGCTTCTGACCTTGACGAAGCAACTCGTAAACAGCTTGAACATGGTCAACGTGTAACTGAGCTTATGAAGCAAAAACAATATGCTCCATACTCAATTGCTGACCAAGCTGTTTCAATTTATGCATCTAACGAAGGCTACATGGCTGACGTAGAAGTGAAGAAAATCGTTGCATTTGATGCTGCGTTGATCTCTTACTTCCGTTCAGAAAATGCTGCGTTAATGCAAAAAATTGACGAGACTGGTGCTTACGATAAAGAAATCGAAGCAGCAATCAAAGCAGGTATTGAAAGCTTTAAAGCGACTCAAACTTACTAAGATTCAACTGTGTTGAATCTGGTTTTGGTTTGGTTCACGGATCAACCTTCGGAAGCTCGAAAGGGCTTTCGAATACTAGGTTAAGCGTATGGCAAATTTAAAAGAAATTCGCGCCAAAGTAGCTAGTATCAAAAGCACGCAGAAAATTACTCGCGCGATGCAGATGGTAGCAGCTTCTAAGATGCGTCGTGCGCAAGAGCGCATGGCTCAAGGCCGTCCGTATGCCGAAAATATGCACCGTGTAATTGCTCATTTGGTACAAGCGAACCCTGAATACAAACACCGTTATATGGTTGAACGTCCTGTAAAGCGCGTTGGCTATATCATTGTTTCTTCAGATCGTGGCCTTGCTGGTGGTTTGAACATTAACTTGTTCAAAAAAGTGGTAAAACACGTACAACAGCAACAAGAGCAGTCAATTGAAGTTCAATTTGCTTTAATTGGTCAAAAAGCGGTTTCGTTTTTTAAAAACTACGGCGGTAAAGTTCTTGGTGCAACTACAAACGTAGGTGATGCTCCGAGTCTTGAACAGTTAACTGGTTCTGTACAGGTGATGTTAGACGCGTTTGATAAAGGCGAGTTAGATCGTATTTATCTAGTGTCAAACGGCTTTGTCAACGCCATGACTCAAAACCAAAAAATCGAACAGCTTGTTCCTTTAGCAGCTGCTGAGGAAAGCGAAGGCCTAAATCGTCAATACGGTTGGGACTATATCTATGAACCAGAAGCTGAAGAGCTTCTAAATGGTTTATTGGTTCGTTACATTGAGTCTATGGTTTATCAAGGTGTGATTGAAAACATCGCATGTGAACAGTCTGCTCGTATGGTTGCAATGAAAGCTGCAACTGATAACGCGGGTGAATTGATCAAGAGCCTACAACTTATTTATAACAAGCTGCGTCAAGCCGCGATTACTCAGGAAATCTCTGAGATCGTTGGTGGTGCCGCTGCCGTTTAACATTATTAGTTTGAATTGAGGAGACAGCAATGAGTAGCGGTCGTATCATTCAGATCATCGGCGCGGTTATCGACGTCGAGTTTGAACGTAACAGCGTTCCTAAGATCTATGACGCTCTCCATGTTGATGGTACTGAAACTACATTAGAAGTTCAGCAGCAACTTGGTGATGGCGTAGTTCGTACTATTGCAATGGGTTCTACTGAAGGCCTTAAGCGTGGTCTTACTGTAACTAACACTGGCGCGCCTATCTCTGTACCTGTAGGTACTGCATGTTTAGGTCGTATCATGGACGTTCTTGGTCGCCCTATCGACGAAGCTGGTCCTGTTGGTACTGAAGCTCGTTTACCAATTCACCGTCAAGCGCCTTCTTATGCAGAACAAGCGGCTTCTACTGACCTTTTAGAAACTGGTATTAAAGTCATTGACTTACTTTGCCCGTTCGCCAAAGGTGGTAAAGTTGGTCTGTTCGGTGGTGCCGGTGTTGGTAAAACTGTAAACATGATGGAGTTGATCAACAACATCGCAAAAGCTCACTCAGGTTTATCTGTGTTTGCTGGTGTTGGTGAACGTACTCGTGAAGGTAACGACTTCTATCACGAAATGAAAGACTCTAACGTTCTAGACAAAGTAGCAATGGTCTACGGTCAGATGAACGAGCCACCAGGTAACCGTTTACGCGTAGCGTTGACTGGTTTGACTATGGCTGAGTACTTCCGTGACGAAAAAGACGAAAACGGTAAAGGCCGTGACGTTCTATTGTTCGTCGACAACATCTATCGTTATACACTAGCGGGTACTGAAGTATCAGCACTTCTAGGTCGTATGCCATCTGCAGTAGGTTACCAACCGACTCTTGCAGAAGAGATGGGTGTTCTTCAAGAACGTATTACGTCTACTAAGTCTGGTTCTATTACGTCAATCCAAGCGGTATACGTACCTGCCGATGACTTAACAGATCCATCGCCTGCTACTACCTTCGCTCACTTGGACGCGACTGTTGTATTGAGCCGTGACATCGCATCTTCTGGTATTTACCCAGCGATTGATCCACTTGACTCTACTTCACGTCAGTTAGATCCACTTGTGGTGGGTACTGAGCATTACGAAATCGCTCGTTCAGTTCAAAACGTTCTTCAACGTTACAAAGAATTGAAAGACATTATCGCAATTCTTGGTATGGACGAATTGGCAGAAGAAGACAAACTTACTGTATACCGTGCACGTAAGATCCAACGTTTCTTCTCTCAACCGTTCCACGTAGCTGAAGTGTTTACTGGTGCTCCTGGTAAACTTGTACCGCTTAAAGAAACAATTCGTGGCTTTAAAGGTCTTCTAGCTGGTGAATACGACCACATTCCAGAACAAGCGTTCTACATGGTTGGTGGTATTGACGAAGTTATTGCTAAAGCTGAGAAACTTTAATTAGTTACCTAATTTAGGAGATTCTCATGTCAACTATGCAATGTGACGTTGTAAGTGTTAAAGAGTCTTTGTACTCTGGCACTGTAACTATGCTAATTGCTAAAGGTGCTGGTGGTGAGTTGGGTATTATGCCTGGCCATGCACCACTAGTAACTTTGCTCAAGCCGGGCGCAATCCGCGTTCTGCTTGAAAATGGTACAGAAGAATTAATCTATGTATCAGGTGGTGTACTAGAAGTTCAACCGCACGTTGTTACTGTACTTGCAGATACTGCAGTACGTGCTGACAACCTTGATGAAGCAGCAATTATTGAAGCTCGTAAACAAGCTGAACAATTGTTAGCAAATCAAAAGAGCGACTTGGACTCAGCTGCTGCATTGGCTGCTCTTGCAGAAACTGCTGCTCAGTTGGAAACCATCCGCAAAATCAAAAACCGCGCTCAATAAGACGCAGTTTGAGATTGAAAGAGCCACCCGAAAGGGTGGTTTTTTTATGTTCAAATATACAACTTAAATCGAGATGGATATAATATTTAGCAAATAAATCTTGATATAAAAAATAAAATGAAACTCAATATTAAATTAACCAATGAAGATTTTTATGTATTTCAGGTGCTAAACGAAGAGCTTATTAATCCTGTTATATATGACAAATTCGAAGTTAAGTTTCTCAGATTAGTGTTTAAATTTTTTATACTATTAATAGTCGGTCTCTTTATTTTTATTTTCTTCAAAAATGATTCTTCACTTTTGAATTACTTGATTGTTTTAGTCGCTCTTTTATTAGGATTATTGCCCAAAGTAAACTCTCTTTTTCAAAATATGTTTAAGATACGATATATCGATCATATGGCTGAAAATTCGAAAATTTTCATTGGGGATAAAGAAATTGAGATTACAGAGAAAAATCTTATCGAAAGTACTGAGTATTACACTCAAATTTTTTCATGGAGTTTAGTATCAAATATTGAGAAAACGCAAACTCATTTAATTGTTTTCTTCGGTATATGTATAGGGATTATTTTGCCCTTAGACCAAATTAATAATGACGTAGAAAAGATAATACAACAATATTGCCCAAATATTGAGTTCAAAGAACATAACTGGTAAGTAAATTTCATTTGATTGTCTTTGATGAATTTGAAGTGATTTATTTGTAATGAATAATTGAGAAATTTCTATTCTCCATAATATTCACATCAAATCTCTTATCAAAATTTTCCCCTAATTTTTTCAGCTCAGGCTTTATATCTATCACCTAAAGTTGAATATATTTTATTCAATACAATCTTTATGGTGATTAAATTCAATTAGCTAGCATTGCACCATGAACCTTATCGCCTATGAGCCGCATTTTTGGGAACTTTATCAAGACTTTGATCAATATTATTTGAGCATTGCGGTTGATCTAAGTTCTGTCGTGTCATGTTGGGATGTTGAACTCACCCATGAAGAAGTCCAGCAATATGAACACCGTGGGCGCGTGAGTATTCAAGAACTGGCAAACTCGATGGTTGCTGCTGCTTATAAAGGTGATTTTGCTTCATTAGAAAGTCGTTTAGTGAAACCATATGAGCGTCAGGCCATGCAATCGGCTTTTAAAAAATGGCAAGATAGCCAAAAAGCAGGTTAATGCTCGTTATTCATACATGGGTAAAATTGAAAACTCGCCGTGACTGATAATTTTAATTTTAAAAATTAGATCAAAGCCTTCATCCTGTGATGGAACTTGAAGTTTGCGATAAGTAGCACGCACGCCAACTTCTGGAATATGGGCTTTGCCTTCACGAAAACTGTTGCGTTTTAAGGTACTGTCCAAATCGGTTTCAAAATAATAAGCAATCACCTCAAAACCTGCATCAATTGCACGTTGGATATAGCGAGCACGAGCTTCCCGATCTGGGTTGGTATTATCAATCACCATTTTCGTTTTGGATGCCAAACCAGCTTCAAAGATCATATTTTCCCGATGTCGGGTTTTCAACATATCCAAATTAATACGTAAATGGCTATGATATAAATTCAACATGTAAAAGGTTGATTTGCCAGAGGCTTGAACGCCTGTAAAAATAATCAGCTGCATGGTGTCTGCAATGAAAGCATGGAATGAATAATAGAGTATTAAATCAGCAACGCAGTTTTGCTACAATCTCTACAAAATAAATAAGAACAAGTTGCAAAAGTCCGTATGCACAAATTTTTCAACAGTTTATCGCTGTGTCTTTGTTATAGTTTGCTCGTTGCATGTCAAAGCCAATACGTCACGACACCCAATCTTCCCACTGAAGCTGCACTTGTCGCTGAATCGGTTGATAATGGCATCAGTACGGAGCTTAAAATCCCATATATGACCGCCTTTCGAAATCTGCGACAAGCCTATAATCACTGTGTTGCGTTTACCGCGAACAATCGCTACGTCTATACCGATAATCGTTTAGAAGAGCATTTGGAGCAGGGGACATTGATGGCACGAACTGAGAATGGGGCGTATTTGCATAAAATGTTGGTCGAAAGTTTAGATCCACAGACGACACGTATTACCTTATTTTTGCCGAAGCAATATACCTTTGCCCAAGCACGTTTTAAACAAGATGTTCAGCGCGCACTTGGACAAGATAAAAACTGTAATACCTATGAATTTGCTCAATCCAACTAATTGAACTTTAAGACGCTTGTGAGTTTTCCTGCTCTGGGTGCTCTACACGTTTACCGCCCTCATAACTGGCAAATCGAGCTTGATCACGTTTGAAGACCGGTGCTGGTGTCGGCCAAGGCCAATCGCCAAAATGGGTCTCACGATAGCGTTTAAACGCGGCATCGAGTTCTTGAGTGGTATTGAGCACAAATGGACCGCGCATCGCCACGGGTTCATTAATCGGTTCACCTTCTAACCACAGAATCCGTGCTTCTAATCCGCCTGCTTTGAGATGGACGTCGGCATCTGATTGGAGTTCAACCAAATGCTTCATCTGAATGGTTTGACCTTCTATTTCTAATGTATTGCCCTGATAAAAATAAGCAAAACGGTTTGAGCTACTTGTTGTTGCGGGAATCACCAACTCTGCACCTGCTTGCATGGTGATTAAATAAATATTGACCTTATTTTCTGCGGCAGCCGCCCATGAGTGTGGCGGTCGGGAAATGGCATCGGTGGATTTGAACTGCCCTGAAATCACGCGGATATCCGATTTTTTTCCTTCACTATCTGTTTCAAAGACATGAGGAATCTCTTCACGCCAAAACATTTTATAGTCGGCATCATGGGTTTTCTGTTCAGCCGATGAATTAAACCAAATTTGGAAAAGTTCAAAAGGATTGGCTTTATCTTCATGCAGTAGGGGGAACATTTCACAGTGTTCAACGCCATTGCCTGTGGACAGCCATTGCACATCGCCAGCAGCATAGCGTCCGCCATTGCCTAATGAATTGAAATGATCGACATAGCCTTGTTCGACCAAGGTAATGGTTTCAAAGCCAGTGTGTGGATGTTCTGGAAAACCTGGAACCACATCGCCATAGTACATATTGAATTCATCTTTCTCGGCGGCTGTTTTTGGCCCCATGTCTGCATTCGCAGCAGGAAAATGATCAACATGATGAGCAGTAAATAAGAAAGGATCTTTTAAATCTAAACGAAAGGTAATGGGTGTAATGTTATAAATCACAGCGTTTGACATAACTGTTCTATCATTGGCTTTGTTATTAAGCATTAATCTAAAAGGAAAAACACTCGTGTTCTATAGCGGAACTGTAAGAAAAAAAGCGTTAGCTCAAGGTCTAACGCTTTTTTGATTTAAAACAGGTGGAATGCAATGGAAATGCTAGATTTCGCTATTTATTCAGTTTCAGTGGGTGCAGTAGATGAGCTTTTTCCAGCTTGATCTTGGATCAACATACCTGCCAATTTAAGCATTTCAGCTTGAATATTGCCCATTTGATTTTGAATTTTCTGAAAATCAACTTTGCTTAAATCGACTTGTCCATTGAGAAAAGGTGAGGCCAATACTTGCTGATTCGCTGCCTGTAAATTGCTGCGAATATCATTAATTTCAGTGCTTTTTAGATTTAAATCATTCAAAGCTTGATTGAAACCTTTGAGCTGCTGTTGTAGCTGGGTTGCCGCTTTTTGCAATTGGAGATGGTCTTGATTGCTGACTGCGGCTTCTAAATCGACCTGCGTTTGTTTGAGTTGTTCAACATAATTGCCGGCTTTAAGTTGCATATCCGCAACATCGCGAACGATATAAAACATATTGCCGCTTTTTAATTGGCTTTGATCTGTCGCCTGACTTTGTGTCGCGGATTGATTTTCACTTGTTGGTGCAGTTGCAGGATGATCATTTTCTGCAGCGATTTCTTGTTCCTGTTGCGGTGCTGTAGCAGGTTCACAACCAATCAGCACCAAAACACCACTAAAAATGGCAAAAGGGAGAAGAGCATTCTGCACGAGCTTTTTCATTCAATCATCACTATGTGTTAAGTCTATGCTTTGAATATAGGGGCAGAATGTGGATTAAAAATAGATTGTTGCAAAGCAATAACAAAATAATCGCTTGAACAAAAAAAAGAGGGCATTTGCCCTCTTTTGATGTTTTGGTGGGTTTAACCCGCAATGATTTTGATAATGGCGTGACTGATGGCATTCATTAAAATGTAGTCACTATTCACTTTAATCCATTGTTGGTTTTTGCCTGATTTAGACAATTTTTTATATTTGTTGTGGTCACCTTTGTAGCGATGACCACGGTATTCAGAAGATACTTTTCGTCCAGAACGCCAGGTATGTGATGGATTTACCGCTTTTTTCTTGTTCTAGCTTTGGTTTTTACCCCGTGTGTATTGTTTAGTGTGCTGTTGGGTTTTCGCCTTTTGAGTATTTTGCCGTGCATCTATTGTTAGCGCAGATACACGTGCTGTCAAAAAATAGATAAAACGATAGCTTTCATTAATGTATTTTAAGTTCACCTGTTTACTGCTGGATGTGAATTGATAAGACTCATCATAATGAGTATTTACAGGGAAGCTTTGAACAATGTGTATATGAAATATTAAAACAATGGGTAAAATGTGTAAATTATCAATATATGATAATTATTAAATAATATTGTGATAATTTAAAATGATTAATCTCAGTTAAAATCACAATAATCTTAACTGAGAGATTGAGATATTGTCGAATTATTTGGCTAATTCAGCGTTAATGGCATCGACAATACGAGCATCATCTGCCTTGATGTCAGGTGCAAATCGTGCCACAACTTCGCCTTGTTTATTCACGAGGAATTTTTCAAAATTCCAGAGCACTTCAGGCTTTGGATTTGGTGTTAATCCGTATTCGACTAAATCATCCCACCATGGGCCTTCACCAATGCGTTCAGGAATGGCTTGGGTTAAGGTTTGATAAAGTGGGTGTTTATCTGCGCCTGCAACAGAAATTTTTGCAAAAAGTGGGAAATCGACCTTGTAGTTGATGGAGCAAAATTCTTGAATTTCAGCTTCAGAACCAGGTTCTTGTTCTAAAAAGTTATTGGCAGGAAAACCTAAGACTTCAAAACCTTGTGATTTCTTCTCTGTATAGAGTTTTTCTAGGCCTTCATATTGCGGTGTTAGCCCACATTTAGAGGCCACATTGACCAATAATAAAACCTTGCCTTGGTATTGATTGAGTGTGGTGTCATCACCTTGGATGGTTTTTACCGGGATATCGTAAACTGAAGCTGACATATTCGTTCCTAATTGAAGTTGTGCCTTTCATCCTTGTTTTAAAGGGAAATCTGGTGAACAGCAAGCTTTTATCGATAGGTTTTTCGCATAATTTTTGTAGTACTTTGCAGAATTCGAGCTGATGCTTGCTTGAGTGCTTGGCATTTAACTAGTAGCACGGTGTTGGTTTGGGGTTTTTCCTGTATAGCGTTTAAAAAACTCAATAAAGCTTGAGCTGTGTTGATAACCCAATTCATAGCTGAGAGCTTTAATAGACTGACCAGCGCGGAGTTGTTGAATGGCATAAATAATTTTCGCACGGTTTCTCCATTCAGAAAGGCTCATTTGCAGTTCGTGCTGACTCAGTCGCAATAACTGACGCTCACTCAAAACAACATTGGATAAGCATCGCTGTAGGCTCAAGCTAAAATGATCTACATCTGCGAGCTGCGCCAAGATCGGCTTTAACACTGCATCATGGCTTTGCGGTAAATAATGTTGATGTTTGGGTGCTGTTTTTAACTGGTCGAATAAGACCTGTAGCAGGTGTCGATAGGGTGGTGTGGTATGTTGCTCTGTAGGAAAGGTCAAAATTTCTTGCACCAACAAACGAAAGAAAGGCTGGATGCTAAATACTTCCGTCTGCTTGGGGAAATTTATGCAGAGATCAGGTGCTAGTCGGATTGCCACATAATGAATGGGTTGCTCATCAATCGCGACTGAGCAATGTTCTGTCTGTGGGGGAATCCACACCCCATAACTGGCAGGTGAGAGATGATGTTGCCCTTGTATCTCATATTCGAAAATACCATCGAGACAAAAATTAAAATCACCCCAAAGACAACTGTGCGGATAGACCGTATCTAATGTGGTGTAGTGCGCTTCAAAAAGCTCGATTTGTTGTTCAATCGGTGCTGATGTCATATATGCCTAGGTGTCGATGTCTGAACTACAATATAAATGTCTGAAATCATGTATTTCAATTAAAACAGACATCACTCAAAATACCTAGACCAATCTTTGCACGATATATTGAGGAGTCAGACATGTTGCTTCAAGCGCGTTGGGCGAAATTTGCAATTTGTTTGCCTCTGATCGCAGTATTTATATGGTCGTTAAATATTACCGTCACCCGCTATGTAACTGATTATATTTCACCAGTCAGTATCAGTTTTTATCGATGGTTTATTGCATTTTTGATCCTAACCCCCTTTATGCTCAAAACCGTTTGGCAGCAAAGACAGCTTATCGGGCAGCATTGGCAGCAATTGGCTGTGCTGAGTGCTTTTGGCATGGTGTTATATCAAGGCTTGGGCTATACCGCTGCGCATTATACGACGGCGACCAATATGGGCATCATCAATGCCTTTATCCCTGTTTTTACGATTGCCGTTGCATTTTTCATACTGAAAGATGTGCCTAATCGCTATGCCATCTTGGGCTGTGCGATTTCATTTACGGGGCTATTGTTTGTCATTGCGCAAGGAGATTTCAGTCAATTACTGAATATGGGCGGACATTTCGGCGATATCCTCATGATCTTCGCAGTGTTCTTTTATGCCTTTTATGGGGTGTTTTTAAAAAAATGGCAATTGAAACTTCCGCTACTGTTGAGCTTATATGTACAAATTTTCTTTGCCGTTTTATATCACTTGCCATTCGTATTGTATTTAGGCATAGACGCGATTAATCCTGCCAATGCGCCAAGTGTATTTTATGCGGCAATTTTTCCATCACTGATTGCACCGTTGGTATGGATGTTGGCTGTACAACATCTCGGCCCGAATCGCACCAGTATTTTTATGAATTTGATGCCGGTATTTACCGCGATCGTTGCCTATTTCTGGTTGGCTGAGCAGTGGATGTTTTATCATAGTGTCGGCACAGTGATGGCGATTACTGGGGTGATCTTGGCGCAGCGTAAGTAAATCCAGTAAAAAGTTGAAAATTTACGAGAAGTGTTGATTAAAAAATAAGCAAACAAGCTTATTTTTTTTATAGGGCAAATCTTTTGAAAATGGATTTTTGAGTGTAAAACTGAATTAAAAAAACAAATGCTCGTCTTAAAAATCAATCAAAAATAGATACATATTTTGACTAAGTGGTTATAAAATCACAAATAAAGTGCTTATCAGTAGTTTTATTTATATAAAAAATCTATTTGTTAAATTTAAAAAAATATTACATAATACTTTCATCGTAAATGATGAAGTAATTCTTAATAATTACTTGATATTTACCCAGAGATTGTAAGACCCTCTGGATGTGATTTTATACACATCCTTTTTTATGCTCAGCCATCCCTATATGGCTGAGCTTTTTTTTGCCTGTATTTTCCCGAAAGGCAGGTGTAGACAGGTATACGAGCTTATGCGCGGATGATTTCACCTGTTTCAGCATCAATAATTTTACTTGGTTCTTGGCTTAGGCCTAGATCACCATTTAAGTAATTTAGTTCATTGGCAAAATACTGATTGGCTTCTTGTAAGGAACGGGCAGGGGTTAATCCTGCAGGATTGGCGCTGGTAGACACAATAAAGCCATTAAAAGCTTGGCATAAAGCCACACATAAAGAGTGGGTCGTCACACGGACTGCGACTTTTGGATGATTGCCTTTAATCCATGTTGGAATATGGTCACCAGCTGGTAATAACCATGTGGTTGCACGCTCATTGGGTTTACGGTTGGTCCATGTCGCAATGACTTGCTGACGCATATCTTCTGTTAAGCCTTGGAGCAGGTGTTCAACTTGAGCGACATTGGCAGCCAATAAAATCACGCCTTTTTCAATGGGACGTTGTTTTAAGCGCAAAATTTCGAGAAAGGCTTGCTCATTGTAGGGATCACAGCCCAATCCCCAAACAGCCTCTGTAGGATATGCGAGAACCTGACCTTTTTTAAGACAGGAAGCTGCTTCTGCAACAGAGGTGGTAATCATTTCTATAGACCTTATCTGATTCGACAAAGGACTATTGTGAACCTAATTTACCCATTCGACAACGTAGGTAGTGTCCGGCTTGTTGTGTGGCATAGCCCATTAACTCTAATTCCATCAGTTGACTGGTCAATGTCGCGGTATCAATTTTGAGTTGAATGGACAATTGATCAAGGCCTTGGCCGACCCAATCGAGTTGCCGATACAGCGCAATTAAATGTTCTGGGATAGGTTCGGGTGGCGGGGTGTCCGATATTGCTGTTTCGGGTGTCGCTATTTCGGTGGTTGTTAAGGTCTCGGCAGCCTGTGATTGCCACTGTGTGGCTAGTGCCAAGTCTTCAATAACCTGTTGTGGATGATCAATCAAAATTGCACCTTCGCGTATGAGTTGATGGCAACCTTGATGCGACTCACTATAAATATGGCCTGGAATGGCAAAAATAGATTTGCCTTGTTCGGCAGCGCGTTGAGCCGTGATCAGTGAACCACTTTTTAATGCCGCTTCCGCCACGATGACACCAAGGCTGAGCCCACTGACGATACGATTTCGATGTGGAAAATGGTGTTGCAATGGGGGAGTGTGTGGAAGAAACTCACTGATTACGGTTCCCCCATGTTGGATGATTTCTTGTCTTAAACTCTGATGTGCGGTCGGATAAGTTTGATCTAAACCTGTACCCATCACGGCAATGGTTCTGTGGTGTTGTATGGCAGCGCGATGTGCCGCTTCATCAATTCCTTGTGCTAAACCGCTATTAATATAGAACCCTTGCTCACTCAGATAATAAGCAAAATCATAGGCAATTTGTCGACCTTGGGGACTGGGTTTGCGGCTACCAACAATCGCAATTTGGGGTTGCATCAAGGCTTGGGCATTACCTTGCCCAAATAGAATCGGCGGCTTGTCGCTATAAGGTAAAAGTTGTTGTGGATAGTTTAGGTCTTCAGGAATCAGTACAAAGTCACTGTATTGTTCAATATCCTTGAGACATTTTTCAAAGCTAAGCTGTCCACTTGGGCTGTGAAATTCCTCAAAGCGCTTTAAATGATTTTTATGCAGTCCTAATTTTTGCCATGTGGTGATTTGATTAGGCTTAAGGGCGTAGTGTAGGGCAGGATAGTGCTGCTGAATTTTATAGAAACTACGAAGTGAGTGTTGCACCACAAACCACAGGCGAATGTAATCTAAATGCAAGTCAGTCAATGAGTTGAGCATAATGAGACCTTTGAATATGTCTTCTTTTTATGGGTTAAAATTATTAGTGATATCGTTGTTGGATAATAAAAATGAGGCTGTATACAGCCTCATTTTTATGGATTTGGTCTTAGTCATCCATCAGTGGTGGCTGAATCGTTGCACCCACTTTGATTGGTAATTCGCTTTCAAGTACATAAGCATAGCTTAAGTTATCAAATGTTTTGAATACCATGATGTTGCCAATACGTTGTCCTGGAAGTTGAACACGTTCTTTGGTTTTCGGATCAGTCACGATTTCACCTTTTTGGTTCACGCTAAAGACTTGACCAGATTGAACGCCTTGCAAGCTACCACGGTCGATCGTCACCACACTGTGAACCGCTGCAGTACCAATCGAGCCCATGACACGAACAATACTACCGCCAGCAGTGACATTTTCTGCATTGGTTGGATAGAACAGCGTTGGCAGCATTGGGTCATATTCAGGAAGAACACGATCGCCACGACGAACTTCGGCATTATAAGTATCGGTCAGTTCTAAAGTGGTAATGTCATTTTCACCACGAACGGCAACACCTGAAGCGACTTGAGTCAGTTCTAAACCTGCGTTGTATTTTTTGCCGTTTGCATCGGTAAAGATGTACGGTTCGCCTTCACGGTAAACAGCATATCGTTGACCGACTTGCATGCCTTGGCCGCGTGCATAAACTGTTTGGCCTTTGGCAGCTAATACACGTTGATCAGCTGTACCTAAAATGTAAGGTGTGCCTTCCACAGAATCAGCTGCAACAATCATGCTGCGCTCAAGCCATTGCTTAATATATTCCAATGGAATAACCGGAATCGCACTGTTGAGGGATTCAACACGAACTTGTGGTTGAAGTTTAGTGCCACCTGTATAGCGACGAATGATACCTTCACAGCCATCACCTTCATCTTTACCGATGATTGGGCGGCCATTGTAGGTACACATTAATAGGCGGTCACCTGGGAAAATCCAATGCGGATTTTTCACGTGTTTATTGCTCGCCCAGATTTCAGGCCAGCGCACAGGATTTTTTAAGAAACGCTTGGAAATATCCCACAACGTATCGCCTTTTTTCACCACATAAACTTGAGGCGCACCTGCCTTCAATGACGGTGGATTGACGTTACGAGCAGGGGCAGCTTCTGCAACACTGACCATTCCCATCCCCACACTTACACAGACTGTAAGTGCCAATAATTGTTTTTTAAACCCCAAGGCACTAAAAGTTGGCATGCCCTTCAAAACCTTTTTCATTATCATAATTCCTAAAATTATGTATGTAACTGCGTTATAATAACGATATTACACACAATTTTTTGATGAAGCATTCCTTCATTTTGTTTTTTGATCAATGGCATAAGTGAGGACGTCGTATGGCCTTATTACCTATTTTAAGTTTCCCCGATCCCCGTCTTCGTACCATTGCAAAACCAGTCGAAGAAGTTACTGATGAAATTCGTCAGTTAGCAGCCGACATGTTTGAAACTATGTATGAAGCACCGGGAATTGGCCTGGCAGCAACACAGGTAGATCACCATATTCAGCTGATAGTCATGGATTTATCTGAAGAAAAAGATCAACCCATGGTGTTTATTAACCCCAAAATTACGCCATTGACGCAAGAGACGCAGCCCTATGAAGAAGGCTGTTTATCAGTGCCTCAAATATACGATAAAGTTGAGCGCCCGTCACGTGTAAAAATTCAGGCAATTAACCTTGAAGGTCAATCATTTGAAGTGGAAGCGGACGGACTTCTCGCAGTTTGTATCCAACATGAAATGGATCACTTAAATGGTAAGTTGTTCGTCGACTATCTATCGCCTTTGAAACGTCAACGTGCACGTGACAAAGTGGAAAAATTGGTTCGCCAGCGTCAAAAAGATAAAGTCGCAGTTAAACGTTAATTGATCGCGGTTAAAAAATACCTGAGACAAGCCCAATTTCGATTGGGCTTTGTTATACTTGGGGCAGACAAATGTTAGGGTTTACCTGTATTGTTTCGTAGTGGAGTGCTGCTGTCCTTTGCAGCCGTTTTTTTGCAGATTGCTGTTTTTTTACAGCCATTATTGCCCAAGCAATATCAAGTTGCTCCGGTCTGCGAAACCATTACGCGTGCACTTTTACTTCCCAATGTTCATGCTGAACATACCGCACATTCACACCATTCATCTTCCGCTCATGTAGAGCAAGTTCAAGTCGATCATACAGCCCATGAACATGATGCCAGTCATCAATGTCAGTATTGTACGGTCTACGGCAATTTGGTTTTGCCCCCTGAACTTGATGTAAAAGAAGTGCTTGATCGAATTCAAGTTCGTTTAATTGCTTTTCAAAAAGCTTTCAAGCATGTCTGGTTTGTTCTTCAACAACTCTTTTTACTTCCGCAAGGTCGAGCCCCGCCACTCGCTGCATAAATCCGACGTTTTTTAAACTTGGGTCTTTGAGGACTCAGGTACGCCTTTATTTATGTATTTTGTGAGATAAACATGGCTCAGCCTAAATTTTTTCTACAGCCTCTTGCGGCTGCAATTTGTGTTGCCTGCTATTCAACTACAGTGATGGCTGACGAGATGTCCGTAGAGATGACGGGAACCAATGCTGTACAAACTTTAGCACCGATTGTGGTGACATCACATCAGGGTAATGATGCCAATGGCCTGATTGTTCGTGCCAACCCCAAACAGCCGATTCAACCGATACCTGCCAGTGATGGGGCCGATTATTTAAAAAGCATTGTGGGTTTTAGTGCAGTGAAAAGTGGCGCAGGAACCAATGGCGATGTGACGTTTCGTGGCATGTTTGGTTCACGCATTAAAATATTGACCGATGGTACAGAAAATCTCGGGGCTTGTCCGAGTCGTATGGATGCACCGACGTCTTATATTTCCCCTGAAAGTTATGACCGAATTTCAGTGATTAAAGGGCCTCAAACGGTTCAATATGCCAATACAGGTTCTGCTGCAACAGTCTTGTTTGAACGCAAACCTGAACAGTTGGATGCTGATAAAAACTACCGTGGTCAAGCCAGTGTGATGATCGGCTCTTATGGTCGCTTAGATCATAATGTCGAGGCGGCTGTGGGCGATGAACATAAATATGTCCGTCTAAATGCCAGCCGTTCTGTTGCAGACAGTTACCAAGATGGAGATGGCAATACTGTGCCGTCAGACTGGGAGCGTTGGAATACAGATTTGGCACTCGGTTGGAGGCCAAACGAAGATACATGGGTAGAACTTACTGGAGGTAAAGCCGATGGTGAGGCGGTGTACGCGGGCCGTTCAATGGATGGTTCGCAATTTGCCCGTGAAAGCTTGGGGCTTCGAGTCGAGAAAAAGAATGTCACTGAGGTGATTAAGAAAATTGAAGCACAAGTGAACTATAGCTTTAATGATCATGTCATGGATAACTATAGTTTACGTCCTGAACCAATGATGAAAATGGCGACTAATGTTGCTCGTAAAACATTAAACGCTCGTATGGCCGTAACCCATGAATGGGATAGTCTTCAATTTATTACGGGTATCGACAGCCAAAATAACCAACATAGTATTCGTAAAACAGATTCAAAAAATCATATTGTTTATCAAGACCAGCCACATATGACAGACATGAAATATCAGTCTTATGGTGGTTTTGGTGAATTAACCTATCATTTTGATGATCAAAACAGTTTGGTTTCAGGTGTTCGGTTTGATCAAGTCGATGTGAAAGATGAACGACAAGATTCAATTGATCAAGGTTATAACCGTAAATTGGATAAAACCTTAACAAGTGGCTTTATCCGTTTTGAAAATACACATCCTGATCATGATGATGGTAAAACCTATATTGGTTTAGGCTATGTTGAACGTATGCCTGATTATTGGGAGCTTTTTAGCCCGAAACATGGCAATGCAGGTACAGCAAATACCTTTAATGGCGTCGAAACTGAAAAAACCTTGCAGTTAGATGTGGGCTATCAACATGAACATCGGGCATTCAGTTCATGGGCGTCTGCCTATGCGGGACTGATTCAGGACTTTATTTTGATGAGTTACCACGATCATCCAAATACTGGTGGGCATGATCATGGTTCAACCTTTAGCGCGGGTGCGAAAAATGTCGATGCCACCATTGCGGGAGCTGAAGCAGGGATTGGCTATCAATTTAGCGATTATATTCAAGCCGATGTCAGCGCAATGTATGCGTGGGGTAAAAACACCACAGATGGCAAGCCATTACCGCAAATCTCACCTTTAGAAGCGCGTATTAACTTACGATATATCCAAGATAATTATACTTTGGGAGCATTTTGGCGTGTGGTTGATGGGCAAAATCGTATCAGTGCGTACCAAGGCAATATCGTGGGTTATGACCTGAAAGAAAGTGCAGGTTTTGGCACACTGTCTTTAAATGGTACTTATCATATTGATGAGGGTGTAGATGTATCTGTGGGTGTAGATAATCTCCTGAATAAAACCTATACCGAACATCTAAATAAACTGGGTGATGCAGGGACAGGTTTAGCGACCGATCAACAGTTTAATAATATTGGTCGCAATTATTGGGCACGTATTTCGATGAAGTTCTAAGTCCGGACATTTGTCATCCAAAAAGCAGAGCGATCGCTCTGCTTTTTTTATTGGTGCATACTTGCCAGTTGTTTGGCCTTACTTTGATACAGTGCTAAACCGAGTTTTTGAATCGCACGGCCTTTTTGCTGTAATTTTTGATTTAAACTCGGGACATGCTTAGCTTAGCACCTGAATACAGGACGAGATTTCTAGCTAATAAATAATAGGCAAACCATGCGGCGGACTGGGGTTTGAGCCCTAATTTATGCATGCGTTTTTTGCCAATAAAAAATTGTGTCAGCTCCAGATGTTGTCGATAAGCCGGTTTTTGCTGAAGCGGTCGGAGGTATTTGTACTGTCTTTCAAAAGGTTCTTTAGAAAGACTGGCATCGAGAGCCATGCTGCTTGCATCGGATTGGGGGTGTACAAATTGCATCCAATACAGCAGTTTCCAACCGTCAGATTCTTTTGAAATTAACCATTTTTCATCAATACCCATCAACCAGCCGACATAGCGCCAAAAATGCAAAAAGCTTTCAGTTTCTTGTTTTGACGGAAAAATTCCTAAAGCGCGAATGCCCAAAAGTACCACACTGCTAAAGGCAAGATTGGTCATCGCCAAGTCAAATTGATTCATCGGTACCCCCCACGTTGCAAAATCCCAGTCTTTGCCTTTTTGGAGTTGATGCCGTACCAAAGCATGAATAAAACGCACATAAATCGTCGATGTAAATCCTGCATGCAAACGTTCGAGTCCGCGTTCTTCAGTGATATCTACCCACCATTTAGTGGTTTCAGCTAGACGTGTACCGGCTTGTTTATTTAAAGCACCGGTCAGCATGAGTGGCTGATTGAAACCGGGGAAGAGATAACCGACCATGAGTGAAAGGTCTCGCAAAATAAAGCCATTGTTAATCCCGAGTCGATGGGTGAACTCAAGGGCTTGCTGTATTTTTTCTGGCTCTACCCACGGCGGTGTTTGTTCAACATGCTTAAAAAAATGCTCGAGTTCAGGAATAGAAAAGGGAAGCTGCTCGACACCTTTAAATAGAGCGATTTCAAAATATTCACGATGCTGTTTAGGGTTCTGCATCATCCACGTGAGCACTTTTTCCATCTGTGGGTCACCACATTGCAAGGCTTTATTGAGGTCAAGATATTGAGGGTAATTCGGCTGTGCAGCTTGACCCGTCAAATGAGACAGCAGAAAACTCAGCAGATTAGATTGCTGCGTGGCCTGAAATGAAGACAGCCGGGTATTGAAGTGAGTGGTCATGTTTTGATCTTCAATGTTATTGTTTCATACCACACTAATATGAATATTTATTCGCATTCAATTCGCATAACACTATCGCATTGGAGAGCAATAGAATGAGAAAAAGACCACAACAACAACGCGCGAAAATGATCGTGGGAAACATTTTGCAAGCTGCGCAGTTGTGTATTGCAGAACAAGGTTTACTGGAGCTGACGACGCCCAAAATTGCGGAAAAATCTGGCGTGAGCGTTGGGTCAATTTATCAATATTTTGAAAATAAAGAACAAATCGTAGAAGAGTTACTGCTCAGAAAATCAGAACAATTGGGGTTAGCACTAAAAAATATAGTCGTGGAGCAAGAGCTGCACAGTATTTATGAGGTGATCCCACTTTGTATTCAGTTTGGCTTTGATATGTTGAAAGCTGATCGCGGCTTCTTCATTGAAATCTTGAAACATTGGCATCAATACAGTCATTCAGATGCCTCTCAGGTTTTGGAAAAGCATTTTTTTGAAGTTGGGATGTATTTATTTAATCGTTATTATTCACATTGGAACTTTGAAACGCTGAAACATCGCTCTTTTGTGATCATTAACAGTACTTTATTTACCATGATGCGCTATGTGAGCAATAATAGTTTTTTAATTACAGAACAGCAGCTTAAAGTAGAATTATCGAAGATGATTTTGGCGTATTTAGATAGTGAATGACACTTAAAAAATTAAATTTGTCGATTAAAGATGGTATTTAATTCTGATCCAAGATATGTGAAGATAGATTAAAAATAAATCAATAACTTAAGATAATAAATCAGGAACATCATGATGGTTTCTTTGAGTTTGCAGCAACTGTCCAAATCTTTTGCGGGAAAACGTATATTTTCAAATTTAAATTTAGAGTTAAGCGAATTCGGAATAGTCGCTGTTGTTGCTGAGAATGGAGTAGGGAAGTCCACCTTACTTGCGATGATTGCGGGGATGTTGGATTTCGATACAGGCAATATTTTGATTAATGATCAGCAATATGCCCCTCACAACAATGAATACGAGAAACTTGTGGCCTATGTGCCAGATAAAAGCCCTATTTATGATTTTTTACAAGGGCAGGAGTTTCTAAATTTAATGTGTGATATTCGAGGGATAGCGCATGAGCAGTATCAAATCTTCATTGAAAAATTTAAATTAGAACACTATTTAGCCACGCCGTTTGCTGACATGTCTTTTGGCACAACCAAAAAGTTTTTATTGGTTGCAGCCTTAATGACTTCGGCACCTTTACTGATTTTGGATGAACCGAGCAATGGCTTAGATCAAAATGCCTTGGCTGAATTAACAAGTATACTTTTACAGCAGAGCCAATCGAAATTGATTCTATTGTCTTGCCATGATCCAGTATTTAGAGACAGTCTTGCAGCAAAAATCATCGAGCTAGATCGGCTAAAGTCCAATGAGCAGGCGGCATGAATATACAAAGACATGTTGGGCAGCGAACAATCATAAAAACGCTTTTGAAATATCGATGGATATTTTATGTCAAGACCACAGCAGACGCAGTTGCACGGCAAAAGCATTTACTTATTTTAGTCACATTAATTCTCGGGCCAATGCTATTCGGACTGCTCTTATCTTTAGTGCAGCCCATTATTGATTTGGTTTATTGCAAATCGTTAATCACGAATTTGTTTCTTTGGACTGGCTTTCTTGCCTTAAATGTATTTTGGTGTGCGATACAGCGTAAAGCTTTAAGTGGTGGAGAAGGGTATTGCTATCTAGAGCTATTGCCCATCACACTCAAAAGTCGCTTTGCAGTGGAAATCAAATTTTTAGGCAGTTTAAGCTTTTTGATGTTATTGCCATTTGTTTTGGCGCTTCTATATGTTTGGGTTGAGTATGAACTCTTGGCTTCCCTTGGCATCAGTGTATTGATGCTACTTTGGATCTTTAATTTATTAATTATACAAATGCTGTTTTTACAACAGAATCAATATTGGGTTTTAGTGTGTCTTTTGACATATTCGCCCATTTTGAGCCTTGCGATATTGGACGCTCAACTCGTTGCGGTGTTGTTATCTACATTCATCTGTATAGCGGCAATAAAATTCTGGCTGCTCGGTAGGAAATCAAAACCAATAAAGCTGCAAGTACCTAACGTATTTGTGATACAGAAATATAGCCCACTCTGGCTCAATCAGAATAAATTAATTATTCGTCAGGCATTTCATAAAAGATTTCTAACCCACCGTATTGTCAGTATCGGTATTTCGGTTACAGCGGTCGTGATTTTGTATTGGTTCGCCACACAGGCGGATACTTGGAACATCATGAGCCTTGATTTCACCGCTTCACAATTATTCCAATTGATGTGTGCTGTCTATATTGCACTGAGTTTATTCAATCTAGGCGTGATCAAAATGGACCTAAAATCAAATTTTGAATCTGCAGAGCGATTCTGGATCATTCAAGGGTTCACACTTTGGCAGCTCAGGAAATACGAATACTGTGTTTTATTGATAATTGGCTTGTTGATGAGTGTTCCAGTTTTGGTCTGGCTACTGCTGAAAGGTGGATTGGTTGATGTGCTATTGATGGCGACATTATTTGGTATCGCCATTCCATTTATTCAGTGGTTGTATAGAAAACCTGAAGAAGTGCACGGTGTTATGCCAGTTTTAATGTTTATCTTATGGGTGCCTGTGGCGTATTGCATGCTTTCTGTACGCTAAAAACACTTTTTTAAGTAAAAAACACTGATTTAGTAGAATAAATAAACAAACGTAATGAAAAATTAAAAATAAATGGAAAAGGGTGTTGCAACGGATGTGAAATGCTGTAGAATGCACATCCATCGGCGGTGATGAAGATTAAAACTTCTGATAAAACAATGACTTGGTTGAATTGATTAAGTTGGGTTTTAGAAAAAAAAGTTTAAAAATAATTTGAATTACCGGTTGACTCTTTAGAAATAAAGAGTAATATAGCCGACCTAGCTTGCTGGTGACGAACCAACAAGAAGATCATTAAGAGATTATGAAGAACAACTTGTGTGGATTTTTAC
>NZ_VOYA01000002.1:0-71097 GCF_013420465.1 Acinetobacter sp. YH01005
GGAGCTAAATTTAGCGGGTTCCAACGGAACTGACCATCATTTATTTCACTAATTTTACCAATACCCGGAAATGGTAAATGTGCAAATGCAACGAAGGTTTGCTCTTGAGCAAAACGTTTAAAAATTGCTAAACGAGTTTCACTGGCTTTGACCGGATCGACATCAAAATCAACAGATAACTTGGGTTGTTCAAACTGTAAATGATAGGAATGAACCACATCCCCGAGGATAGCAAAACTTTTAGCTTGCGACTTTAAGATAAAAGAATAATGCCCTGGTGTATGCCCAACACTCGGTAGTACTTCTAATCCATTAATCACAGAACCAACGCTAAAAGTCTTAAAACTCCGCATGGTCTGATAAGGCGCAATCGCAGCTTTAATTTTTGCAACGGTTGCTAAATAACCGTCACGTTTTTCGGCAGCTAAAGTGTCAACGGTGTTTTCACTTAACCAATACTGACTTTCTTGTTCATTGACGTAAACCGTTGCATTTGGAAACACGGCCTTGCCTTGTTTCGCAATGCCACATGCATGATCTGGATGTAAATGGGTTAAGAATACACTGCGTACACGATTAAGCTTATAGCCAGCTGCTTCAATATTTTGTGCAATAGAACCTAAGTTCGGACCAAAACAACTGGCTGCACCACTATCGACAAGACTGATGCCGCCTTGTCCATCATCAAGCAGGTAGGCATTGACACTGGTTTGTATGCCTTTGCTCTGATCAACCGCAAGCTTTTGAAATAAGGCACTGACTTCTTCTGGAGTTAAGTTTTGTTTAAACAAATCAGGACTTAATTCGAGTGTCCCATCTTTTAAAGCAATGACTTTATACGCACCCACTTGGAAAGAATAAAATCCCACGGGCTGAGTCACATTCGTTTTGATTTCCGTTTGAATAAATGCCGGCTCTGCACTGACAAACTGGCTGGTTAAAAGTGTTGCTGCAAGCACAGCAAAACTAAAGTTTTTCATTGTTGACCTATATCACTTTTATTATTTCATGCAATGAAGCAAAGGCTTCAAAATTAAAAAATTTAAACGCCTGTATTGTGCCTGAAATTCAGGCAAATTTTAAGTCCAATACATGATAAACATAGCACTAACTTGATACAGACTTATGTAAATCATCCTAAACGTTTAGGCCTCATAAAATAAAAACTGAATGCAAGAAAACTTTAAGCTTGGCATGCTATATTTTCGCCAGTTTTTAAATCTATACGTCTGTACAGTACTATGAGTGAAATTTCCCCGTTTAAAGGTAAATCTGGACTTAAACGAATTTTAAATGCAACGCAATATTCCCTCGATGGATTCAAAGCTGCTTATCAAAATGAAGCAGCATTTCGACAAATTGTCTGGATGAATATGGTGCTTATTCCCACCAGTTGTTTTCTCGATGTCAGTCGTGCTGAACATGCGCTTATGGTGGTGGTGTGTTTATTTGCCTTGATTGTTGAGTTATTCAATTCTGCCATTGAAGCCGTTGTCGACCGGGTATCTTTAGACAAGCATCCACTTTCTAAAATTGCCAAAGATATGGGAAGTGCAGCTCAATTTGTCGCTTTAGCAATTATTTTTTTTACTTGGTTAATTATCCTTTTGCCTTAAATAAAGGCTGTCTCACTCTATTTGCAGGGTTATGCCCTGCTTTTTTATATCGACACACTTTAATAAATGGATTTAAGAAGATTTTAAAGCCATAAAAAAACCCAGCTTTCGCTGGGCTTTTTTTCGAATCAGTTCAATGCTTAGTGAGCAGCGAATTGGTTCATTGTGTTTTTCGCATCGTCACCCGCTTTAAGCGCGTTGTCACCAGCGAAGATTTCTTTGTGGTCGTCACCGATGTCAGAACCAGCCATTGCTTGGTGTTTAACACAAGAAATCGTACCGCGGATTTCTTTACGTTGAACGCCAGCTACATAAGCAAGCATACCTTGGTCGCCGAAGTAACCTTGAGCAAGCTCGTGAGTAGAAAGAGCAGCTGTATGGTAAGTCGGAAGTGTGATCAAGTGATGGAACACGCCCGCTTCACGAGAAGCATCAGCTTGGAACGTACGAACTTTTTCGTCAGCTTCAGCAGCTAATTCAGAGTTATCGTATTCAGCGCTCATTAGTTTAGCACGGTCGTAAGCAGAAACGTCTTTACCTTCAGCAACCCAACGGTCGTAAGCTTGTTGACGGAAGTTTAAAGTCCAGTTGAATGAAGGCGAGTTGTTATAAACAAGTTTCGCATTTGGAACTGTTTCTTTAACACGGTTAACCATGTGAGCGATTTCTTCAACGTTTGGAGTCGCAGTTTCGATCCAAAGAAGGTCAGCACCATTTTGAAGGCTAGATACACAGTCAAGTACAACGCGGTCAATTTGCGTGTCTGGACGGAACTGGTACAAGCCAGAAGCAAGACGTTTTGGACGGTGAAGTTTACCGTTACGCTTGATTAGGATTTCGTCTTCTTGAGCTTCTGAAATGTCAATTTCAGTTGTGTCTAAGTAGCTGATGTATTGAGAAGCGATGTCGCCTGGCTCTTTAACCACTGGGATTTTTTGAGTCAAGTCAGCGCCTTCAGAGTCAGTACGAGCAACGATGATACCGTCATCAAGACCCATTTCTAAGAATGCATAGCGAAGAGCGTGGATTTTCGCGATGAAGTCTTCGTGTGGAACTGTAACTTTACCAGCTTGGTGACCACATTGTTTAGCGTCAGATACTTGGTTTTCGATTTGTAGTGCACAAGCACCCGCTTCGATCATTTTCTTAGCTAGTAAGTAAGTCGCTTCTTCGTTACCGAAACCAGCGTCGATGTCCGCAATAATTGGCACAACGTGAGTTTGGAAACCGTCGATTTGAGCAGTGATTTCAGCAGCTTTAGCAGTATCACCAGCTTCGTTTGCTTTTTTAAGCGCACGGAACAAGTCGTTTAATTCTTTCGCGTCAGCTTGGCGAAGGAAAGTGTAGATTTCTTCGATCAATGCAGGAACTGAAGTTTTTTCGTGCATAGATTGGTCAGGAAGTGGACCGAATTCTGAACGAAGAGCTGCAACCATCCAACCAGAAAGGTAGATATAACGACGTTCAGTTGTACCGAAGTATTTTTTGTTCGCAATCATTTTTTGTTGTGCGATAAAACCGTGCCAGCAACCTAATGATTGAGTGTATTTGCTAGAATCAGCATCATAAGCAGCCATATCACGACGCATAATAGCAGCTGTATATTTCGCAATGTCTAAACCAGTTTTGAAACGGTTTTGCATTTGCATACGTGCAGCATCTTCTGGGCTAATATCGCGCCAAGTGCTTCCGAATTTTGCTTTTAATTCACGGATTGCATCAATCGCTGTTAAGTATGTAGACATGATATGTTCCTGTAATAATATTAGGATTTTTCTGCAACGTAAGGCTAAAATCATACCCTCGAATGATTGTTCAGATTTAGAACACTTCGTTGCGATAGACACAGAGTAGATTGACTAAAAAAATTAATCCAATATTCTGCATTAATTTTCGGTATTTATTTAAAAAATATGTAGATTAAAGTCGTATTATAATAATTAACCAATATTCATAAGCATTTGTATTTAAATACTTTTATTAATATATTTTGCTAATTTTCTTGTCTATTTTTCAAACATTTTGATGAATTATTCTTCATTAGACTTAAGTCGACTGAGCATTCACTTTAAAAAAAACAGCATTTTTTACGCCTTTTTTGCCCAAATTTACCAAACTAAATGCATGGTTATTCCGTCCTCAAATGATTATGTAAATGAGATATTTCATCTTACTTTTTAGTTTTATGAACATCACTTCGCATAATCAAAATTGCTCCTTATTTTTATTATATTTATTTAAAAATATCGGTCTAAACAGGTAATAAGTGTTTAAGAAATATGTGCTGTCGCTTCAGCAAATTTGTCTTAAAACTGCCGAATTTTAGTACAAAAGTACACGTCATTTTTTCATCCATTTTTTACACAAGCCTTAGTAGTTATGGCATAATCAGATAAATTTCATGATTTTATTGTCGGTATTTATTTTATGAATCTGGAGCGGGTCGATCTCAATCTATTAATTTATCTTGATGTACTTCTTCGTGAAAAAAATGTGACTCGTGCTGCCGAGCAACTGGGTGTAACTCAGCCTGCGATGAGTAATATTTTACGTCGTTTACGCAACTTATTTAATGATCCACTTCTTATTCGTTCTTCAGAAGGTATGACACCTACAGAACGTGCGCTTGAATTACAGCCACGTATCCGTGATGCTCTCTCTGACCTTTCGATGATTTTGGAACCTCGTACCGAGTTCCGACCTTACACTTCAAATCGTGTCTTCCGCATCATGACTTCAGATTATGCTGAAGCAACACTGGTGCCGCGCCTAGTAAAAGCTTTGCGCTCAGAAGCACCCAATGTGGTTCTCGATTTTTTAACGCCTAGTGATGTGTCTTATCGAGATATGGAACAAGGTAAAGTCGACTTGGCGATTAACCGCTTTAATGAAATTCCGCAAAGTTTCCACCAAGTTTTGGTCTGGCGTGACAGTTTTTCATGCCTTTTAAATGCCAAGCACCCTGCTGCAAATAATTTAAACCTGAAAAGCTATCTAGATGCACAACACATTTGGGTATCTAAAACAGGTATGGGTGTCGGTTTTGGTGTCAATCCTGAAAAACAAGCGGGTCTAGGTTGGATTGATCAGGCTCTAGAACGTATTGGCCAAAAACGTAAAATTTCAGTTTTCACCCGTCATTATCAAATGCCAGGCTTATTGGCCTCGAATGTTGATTTGGTTGCGACTCTGCCAAGCCGTATCGCTCGCCTTCAAGCCAAAAGTCAAAACCTATTACTTCGCGATCCACCATTCTATATTCCTGAATTTGAATTAAAAATGGCTTGGTGTCCATTACTTCATCATCACCCTGCTCATCGCTGGTTACGTCAACTTATATTGTATGTTGCACGTCAAATGATTGAAGAAGAAAACCGCGAATACTTAATGAATAACTCTCAGTTTTCACAGTATCAGTAATTAATTCTTTAATTCCTTATTAATTCAAACGTATACTGTCACTATATAGGTAGTAGTTAAGACTACTACCTTGCCCATTTTTGTGTTAGAAATACAGAAAAATAGAATGAATCACAAACAGGTGTATTCGTGAGCCTTTTCCAAAATATTGTCATTATTATTCTCCTGATCGTCGGTGCGGGTTTTCTTTCATTAACAGAAATTGCCCTTGCGGGTGCACGAAAAGTAAAACTTAAAATTTTGGCTGAATCTGGAGATTCACGTGCACAACGTGTGCTTGACTTACAAGCCAACTCAGCAGACTTTTTCGCCGCATCACAAATTGGCTTAAATGCTGTGGCAATTCTTGGCGGTATTTTGGGTGAAGGTGCTTTTCGTCCTTACTTCATTAGCTTAGTCACTCGTTTTTATCAGGGCCCGTGGACTGAAACTATCGGTTTCACCCTGTCGTTTACTTTAGTCACCTCCTTATTCATTCTATTTGCTGATTTGATGCCAAAACGTTTGGCGATGATCGCACCTGAAAAAATTGCCGTTGCTGTTGTTGACCCGATTCAAATCTTTATTAAAGTGTGTAAGCCAATGGCGTGGGTGATTAATGCCATTGCCAATTTGTTGTTTCGTTTATTCAAAGTGAACACAACACGTGATGACAATATTACCTTTGACGATATTTCAGCCGTGATGGATGCCGGTGCTCAAGCTGGTGTACTACAAAAGCAAGAACACCACTTTATTGAAAACGTATTTGAGCTGGAAGAACGTAACGTCCCTTCAAGTATGACTACACGTGAAAACGTGGTGTACTTTACCCTAAAAGAATCAGAAGCCAGTATTCGTCAAAAACTCGCTGAATTTCCATATTCGAAGTTTTTAGTCTGTAGTGAAAATATTGATGACGTCATTGGCTATGTAGATGCCAAAGATATTTTGGTTCGTATCCTCAACAATCAGTCACTTCTACAGCTCAATGAAAATACTATTCGTAATGTCCTCACGATTCCAGATACATTAACACTGTCTGAATTACTCGATCGCTTTCGTTCAACCAAAGAAAAATTTGCCGTAGTAATTAACGAATACGCGTTGGTTGTCGGCGTTATTACCCTCTCCGACATTATGATTACCGTGATGGGCGACTGGGTAACACCGATTGAAGCAGAACAACAAATTATTAAACGTGATGCGGATTCTTGGCTTATCGATGGCAGTACACCAATTGAAGATTTAAAGCATGCCCTCGCTTTAGATGAAATGCCCGATGAAGAAAACTATGAAACCCTTGCGGGCTTTATGATGTTTAAACTGCGTAAAATTCCACGTCCAGCGGACTTTGTCACCTATCATGGCTACAAATTTGAAGTTGTGGATGTAGACCACTTTAAAATTGACCAATTATTAGTGACCCGCTTACAACAGGCTGAAACTGAACTAGATACACCAGAAGAATCGGATTAATTCGATTCTTTTTTTCTAAAACAATAAAATATAAATACGATGGAATACGAAGTTGTCTTTTTCACTTAAAGCGATTTTGACTTGCTTTAGTTTTTATACTGGGGCTTATCTGATCTATTATTTTTTTAAAGCTCATCCACAACCTTTATTTCTATTGCTCGGTGTTACACTGATCGCCACTGCGTGGTTTTTAACGCCTTATCCTTATGAACGTGGCAGACAACAATATGACGAAACCATGCGTTTTGGTCTGTTTTTTTATAATCCCTTAATATTTTGGTTCCGATTTTTTAGTTGGCCGATTCGGACGCTACTGTCTATTTTTGCATAAGCGTACTTGTTGTGATCAAACTGTATCTGCACAGCACTTACAGTTCTCTACTGATGTTGAATATATGTAAACAGACCACATTTTTTGAATAAAAATTAAAATAAATCGAAAAATCTCCCTTCCTTAATACCTTCATTATTAATGACTATTTTTCATTAAAATAGTGATGTATTTCACATTTTCTCACCTTTGTTTTGACTGATGAAATTTATCTTTATGCTCTGCCCTTGGATTTAAAAACAGCTTTATATTTCAAAGGAATGAACCATGTTAACCGTACTCGGTTTGGGCATGATCTTGTGCTTTATGTATTTGATCATGTCGAAACGCTTAAGCCCACTTGTCGCACTGACTTTAATTCCCCTACTTTTTGCCTTGATTGCGTGGTTACTTGGTTTTTATTTTGACAGCTTGTCACACATACAAATAAATGAAATTGGCGAAATGATGATAGAAGGTGTAAAAAAACTTGCACCGACTGGCATCATGCTGCTTTTTGCGATTCTGTATTTTGCCATCATGATTGATACAGGATTGTTCGATCCTTCGGTGAAATTTATTTTAAAAATGGTCAAAGGTGATCCGTTAAAAGTTGTCCTTGGAACCATTACCCTGACGTTAATTGTCTCTTTGGATGGAGATGGTTCTACAACCTATATGATCTGTGTTGCTGCCATGCTGCCACTCTATAAGCGCTTAGGTATGAGCCCATTGATTATGGCATGTTTGATTATGCTCTCTAGCGGCATTATGAACCTTACGCCATGGGGTGGGCCTACAGCCCGCGCCGCCAGCGCACTTCATGTCGACCCAAGTGATGTTTTTGTTCCGATGGTTTTACCGATGCTATTTGCCATCGGCTGGTTGTACTTTTTGGGAACCATGTATGGCCGAATGGAAAGAAAGCGTCTGGGAATTGTCCAATTGGATATCAGCCATGGTGAAAACATTCAAATTTCAGATAATCCAGAAGCCAACCGCGCAGATCTACGTTGGTTCAATGCACTGTTAACCGTCGTTCTGATGATTTGTCTGGTTTTTAGTATTTTACCTATGCCTATTTTATTCATGGTGGCTTTGTGTATTGCGCTAGTCGTCAACTACAAAAATGTCGACTTGCAGAAAAAATTAATCGCACATCATGCAGGTAGTGCTTTAAATGTGGTCGGTATTATTTTTTGCTGCAGGTATTTTTACCGGTATTTTAGCTGGAACAGGCATGGTAGAAGCCATGTCTAAAGAACTTGTGGCGATCATCCCTGAAAGTATGGGTCCCTATTTAGCACCGATTACTGCTGTGATCAGTATGCCGATGACTTTCTTTATGTCGAATGATGCTTTCTATTTTGGGGTTTTACCAATTCTTTCCGATGCTGCCGCTCATTATGGAATTGCACCTGTAGAAATGGCACGTGCCTCCATCGTAGGGCAACCTGTACACCTACTCTCTCCGCTTGTTCCTTCGACCTATTTACTCTGTGGACTTGCAGGTATCGAGTTTGGACAACATCAGAAATTTACCATTATCTGGGCTGTAATCACCTGTTTTGTCATGTTAGCAGCAGGTCTGATCTTTGGAATGTTTCCGTTTTATTCGAGCTTAACTTAAAAATTTAAAGATAAAAAAAGCACCATCAGGTGCTTTTTTATGCTTAACAATACTGAACTAGCCAGTGTTTTACACTCACAGGTTCATTTGTAGTGATTAATGCTTTGAAATTAATGCTTCTAGAACTGCTTCATAATGTATGCGAATGTCATCTTCTAAAATTTTATAAACATTGTCGAATTGCACCATTGGCCAGCCTTCTTTCCAAAATGGGAAAATGTTATGCAGGTCATGAGTCACCGTTGCGTCTTCACGTACAATCGCTTGTGCAACTTGTGACAATACTTGTGCAGTTTCAGCACCATCAATCGCTAAATAATCGATACCACGAACTTTCAAAATACGGATACGATCTTTTTTGTAGCGGATTTTTTTACTTTGGCCTTCATTTAAGCCTAAAGCCAAAGTCACAGCTTCAACAAATTTATCTTCAAATGCTTGATTTAATTTCACCAAAGCTTGTTTATGAGCCTCTTGACGACCAGCTTTCCCCCCACTACGAATCACTTCATTTGCTTCAGTATTTAAAACATCTGATTTCATCGACTGAAGAATGTCTAGAATTTCGATATCGCTTAATGTTTCAGGAGAGTGATCAGTCATAAACTGCCTATAAAAACTTAATATTCAATAAGTATGTATTTTCGCATAAAAGCAGCGTGAAAACTGCGACCTTCGCTATAGAAATTGCGTTTTCTCTTATAATGTTCAGATATACAACATGATTTAGAAAAAAATTATGTCAAAAATATCGAAATCAACTATATTACTTTCACGCTTTAATACTAACGTCACAATATGGCTCAAAAGAAACAGGCTGCACTTTACCTTCAACAACTGAAACAGCAATATCCAGCAGCCTTTAAACATAATTATTTATTTTATAGCCAACTGAAAACTCAAGGCATTTTAGACGAACTCAAAGAACTCATTCCTTGGGTTTTGGCGGCGATGATTTTTATTTCTTTGAGCATGAGTATTGGTCATGCAGTGCAACTATATTTTCCAGATATGAGTGAGTTTCGCGCTCATGGTGTTGCTGTACTGAGTATTATGCTGTTTTTCATGCTGGTTGTGCCCTTAGTCATCAAGCAAATCAAGCACAGTTCAATGTCACTGTATCAAAGTTTGAAGAATACGCCGTTCAGACTTACGATTGTAATTTTATTACAGTTACTCAATATCGCCTTTTTACAAAGCACCTTCGTTCAATCTGTATTGTTCTTTTTTGCCATGAGTTTCGGCTTTGTGCGTTTTTATAAAGAAAATCTATTCAAAGGTGGAAGTAACACCCAAGAATACTATTTTCTGCATGAAACACGTCGTATTGCTTATTGGTCGTATAAACAAATGCTTAAAGCCAAATTTCGTTTAACGCTCAGTAATCCGAATCAAGCAAACTACAAGCGGTTATCTGAGCGCTTTACCCAGTTCCAAAATTTGCACATACAAATGCTACATCAGGAAAATCAGCTGTGTAAAAAGCTAAAGCACCAAAATGTTGAACATTATCTTGATGAGTTAATGAAATAAGTCGGCGTTAATGAAGTGCAATAATCTTTCAATCACAGCTCAAAAAGTCCTTCAATACATCACTAGTTTTGAATATTTTCAACTTATATGCATGAATTGATTGATTTTAAAACAAACACCATCAAATACACTTGCCAAGCTCCATTTCGTCCTCTATTATTGCGCACATGCCCGAGTGGTGAAATCGGTAGACACAGGGGATTTAAAATCCCCCGCCCACAAAGCGTGCCAGTTCGAGTCTGGCCTCGGGCACCATTCTTATACTTCTAAGATTGGTGCAATAAAAGATCCAGCAATTTGCTGGTTTTTTTATGCCTAAAATTTAAAAACTTATTATTATTCAATGCCAATACCTTCAGATTTTGATCTCCCTGCACTACAACTTAAGCATCCCGATGCTTTTTATCAACGGTTGCTGTTTGCGCATTTTAAAATCATCAATCTAACGCCCACTGCACCTATTTTAATCTTTAGCTTTTGCCTGATACTTTTTATCTCACTTGGCAGCGCAGCACTTGGGCATATACTTTCAACGGCACTTTCAATTCACGCCCCAAAAATGGCGTTCAATCTTGGTGTATTGATTATTCTTCCTTTAATCTATTGCTATGTCTGGTATGCACATTATCAAGCACGTTTTAGCAGTAAGTTTGCAGTTCAACGTCTGCAAATACAGCTGTATCTCCTTGGGGGATTCACACTTCTCCTTACTATAAACTTTAAGTATCTACAAACAGATGTATTAAACCTCATCAGTCTCTGTGGACTTTTTTTTCAGTCTGTTTTTATGTGTATTTACTGAATTATTTTATAAACCTGAAAGCAGCGCCATTGAAAGAGTAAAACTACAAAAGCTTCGCCAACTGGCATTTTGGTCTTATCAACAATCTTTAAAACAAAAAGAACATCAATCGTATTTCTACGCCCTACACTTACAAGCCATGCAAGAAGAACAGAAACTATCAGCATCGATCAAATCATCGTTTAAAGATTTTATAGACAAAGCTAAATAATTTTTTAAATCCCTAGACACAAAAAAGCCCTGTCACTACAGGGCTTTTTTAAAGTTTAATTACCATTCTCGGTTAGCAACCAACTCTTCCATTTCAATATCCATATGGCCTTCATCTTGCAGCACCATCATCATGGCTTCTGCAATATAATCTGCAGCCGTATCATCCAAAGACGAATCTAAATCTTCAAATTGAGGTTTCATCTTATTGAGCTGTGCAACCGTTTCATTGGCAAAATGGTAGATATCAGTTGAACTTAAATCTGCTTTTGCAATTTTCTTCGCAAATTGAACAACCAATAACTTCACCTCTGCAACCAACACATCTGGGTAATATTCATCATCAAACATGGGTAGCAGTAAATCTGCAAACATACGAAACTCTATCACAAAACATTCAGGGCGCTTATATAACACAAATACTACAATTCACCAAATTTATTGGAATTCAGTATTTTCAAATCACACTGCATTCTGCATGGCTTGCCAAACACGTATCGCATCTACCGTTGCTTTGACGTCATGTGCGCGAACCATACATGCACCTTGTTGAATGCTGAGTAGATGCGCTGCAACCGAGCCTACTGCGCGATTTTGTGCATCTGCACCGCCAAGTGCTTCACCGATAAAACGCTTACGAGATAATGCCGAAAGGATCGGATAGCCCATGTCATTCAATTGATAGAATTGCTGTAAAAGCTTTAAGTTTTGCTGTGCATTTTTAGCAAAACCAAAACCTGGATCAATCATAATGTTTTCTGCACGCACACCGGCGTCTAATGCATCTTGCACACGTTGCTTTAATTCATCGATGACGTCAGCCACGACATCTTGATACTGATCTAGATTATTCATCGTGGTGGGTTCGCCGCGCATATGCATAATGATCACTGGAATGTCCAGTTTTGCAGCGGTTTCTAAGGCATTCGGCCGAGTTAATGCACGTACATCATTCCAGATATGCGCACCTGCCTGAACCGCTACCTCAATCACCTCAGGTTGTGAGGTATCGATAGAAATCACTACATTGTGTTTAGATAAGGCTTCAACGACGGGTACGACCCGTCGAATTTCTTCTTCAACCTCAACAACAGATGCACCCGGACGTGTTGACTCACCACCGACATCAATCACTGTCGCACCATCCGCAATCATTTGTAAGGCATGTGCTATAGCTTGGTCTTTACCATTGTGTTTGCCACCATCACTAAAAGAGTCCGGTGTGACATTTAAAATTCCCATCACATGTGGCTCTGACAAATCTAATTGCAAATTACCACAGTTTAAAATTTTATTCGGCAAAGACACCAACTTCATATTACACATCCCAGATTTTGCTATGCTTATTTTAACGCTAAGTTTGCTCAGCATTTCGCTCACATGCATTTATTTTCATATAAAAAAACCACCCGAAGGTGGTTTTAAATTTTTATGCTTTTGGCAATGACGGTAATGGTGGTGGAACATCTGGACCATCCGTTGGTGTGACATCAATCACTGGATTTTCAGCGATGTACACTTTTGGTGGTTGTGGTTCACGACCTTCCATAATGTCACGGATTTGATCACGATCAATGGTTTCCCATTCAAGTAATGCTTTCACCATGGCATGCGCAATATCCTTGTTATTTTCAAGAATGTCGCGAGCAACTTTATATTGTTCATCTAAAATACGGCGAACTTCACGGTCAACTTCAAGCTGCGTTGCTTCGGAAATCACACGACTTCCTAAACCACCCATGAATGACTGCTGTGAGTCATCTTCGTAAACCATGACGCCCATTTTATCGGACATACCGTATTTAGTGACCATTGCACGTGCCATTTTCGTTGCACGCTCAAAGTCATTTGAAGCACCAGTCGACATTTGGTTAATGAAGACTTCTTCTGCAATACGACCACCAAACAAAATTGAAAGTTCATTCAACATTTTGTCTTTGTAATGGCTAGTTTGGTCATGTTCAGGCAACTGCCAAGTAACACCCAGTGCCCAACCACGCGGCATGATTGTCACTTTATGTACTGGGTCTGTACCCGGCAAAATTTCAGCAACAATCGCATGACCCGCTTCATGATAAGCCGTCGCACGACGTTCTTCTTCACGAATCACCATCGATTTACGTTCAGGACCCATGTAAAGCTTGTCTTTTGCATCTTCAAAGTCATGCATATCGACCGTGTTCTTGTTACGACGTGCAGCAAACAGTGCTGCTTCGTTTACAAGGTTAGCCAACTGAGCACCTGAGAAGCCCGGTGTACCACGTGCCAAGACTTTAACATCTACACCAGTCACAGAAGGTAATTTTTTCAAATGTACATTCAGGATTTGCTCACGACCTTTAATATCCGGTAGAGATACCATCACTTGACGGTCAAAACGACCTGGACGAAGTAAAGCTTTATCCAATACGTCAGCACGGTTTGTTGCAGCAATAACGATAATACCTTCGTTGCCTTCAAAGCCATCCATTTCAACCAACATTTGGTTTAATGTTTGCTCACGCTCATCATTACCACCACCTGTACCTGAACCACGGTGACGACCAACGGCATCGATCTCATCGATGAAAATGATACATGGCGCATGACGCTTTGCTTGTTCAAACATGTCACGGACACGAGACGCACCCACACCCACGAACATTTCAACAAAGTCAGAACCCGAAATACTAAAGAACGGTACTTTCGCTTCACCCGCAATCGCTTTAGCAAGTAAAGTTTTACCCGTACCCGGAGGACCAACCATGAGCACGCCTTTCGGAATGCTTGCACCAAGTCGCTTGAACTTAGATGGATCTTTTAGGAAGTCAACGATTTCAACAACTTCTTGTTTAGCTTCATCACAGCCCGCAACATCAGTAAATGTCACTTTGATTTGGTCTTCAGACAGCATTTTTGCTTTTGACTTACCAAAACTCATTGGGCCATTCTTACCACCAGCTCCACCACCCATGTTGCGCATAAAGAACATGAATAACAGAATGATTAAAAGAACAGGGAAACTTGCAATCAGAAGTTGCATCAAAATACTTTGACGCTGTGGCGCTGTACCTTCAACAACAACATTGTTCTTGATCAGGTTCGGCATAAGTTCAGGATCTTGAACCGCAGGACGGATACTTTCAAACTCAGAACCGTTTGATTTTTCGCCACGAATTCTTTCGCCATCAATGGTGACTTGTTTAATCTGACCCGCATTTACGGCTGCCACGAACTCAGAATAGTTCATCGCGGTCGGTTGATTGCGGTCACTGACGTTGCTGAAGATTAAAACCAGCACGCCTAGGATAACCAGCCACAACACGGCATTCTTAAAAAGATCGCTCAAAGCTTTATTCCCATTTCTATCTAATTCGTTCAATCCCATTTACATGGGTGACTCTAATACTTACGCTGCAGAGTAGCTTCGCAATAATTTAAAAACGTACAAAATGCACAATTTTTAACGAGTTGGCAAGTAAACTTTACTTGAAAGCTTTCTTACGTCCCTGCCCGATTAAAAACACTTCTTTAGATCGAGCACGTGAAGCCGCCGGTTTTGCTGTTTTCAGCACATCAAATGTGTCTACAACTTGCTTACGGTATTCATCAAATCCAATACCTTGGAACACTTTAACAACAAACTGTCCATTTGGTCCAAGAACCTTTTGAGCAAAGTCGATTGCTAATTCACAAAGATAGATCTGACGCGGTTGATCTACAGCCTTATTACCTGATGTATTGGGGGCCATATCTGAAATTACAACGTCTACAGTACGTCCATCTAAAATTTTTAACAATTCATCGAACACTTCTTGTTCACGAAAGTCACCTTGCAAGAAGGTCACATCGGGTAAAGCATCCATGGGTAAAATATCAGAAGCAATTACCAAACCTTTGTCGCCAACAAGTTTACCGGCAATTTGCGACCAACTACCTGGTGCAGCACCTAAGTCGACAACGGTCATGCCCGGCTTGATCAATTTGTATTTTTCTTGAATTTCAAGCAATTTATAAGCGGCACGCGCACGATATCCTTCCTTTTGTGCTTTTTTCACAAAGGGGTCATCAAGATGCTCACGCATCCAGTCACGACTACTTTTGGATAATTTCTGGTTAGTAATGCGGGTATCCATAACTCTCTAAATAAAAAAAACTTCTCAGTCTTGATTGTACGTGAAATTCAGCAATTTTGCAGTAGACATGTGTATCTAAAAAGCATCTTAAATCATGTTTTTTTCAATAATCTTCATCGAGAAAATGCCGATTAAATACAGCGCTTCAACTTTGATTTTGCTATACTAGGTCGTTTTTAAAATTAGGTTATATTTATGGCGGCTTTATCTATTCAAGAACGTAAACGCTTACGTCAAATTGGTCACACCCTAAACCCAGTTGTAATGGTTGCGGACAAAGGCTTATCAGAAAGCGTTATTGAAGAATTAAACCGTGCGTTAAACGACCATGAGTTAATTAAAGTGAAAGTTGTGGCAGAAGACCGTGAAGCTCGTGCTGCAATGATTACTGAAATTGCGACTGTTTCAGGTTCTGAAGTTGTTCAAACGATTGGTAAGATTGCTTTGATTTACCGCAAAGCGGCAAAACAAAATGCAAAACTGTCTAACCTTGTTCGCTACGCACACCTGTCTAACTAAGCATTTATGGCAAGTTTCGAACTCAGTGCCTTTGATCGTCGCTTTCAGGCTGTATCAGTCGTTGGTGCTATCGAACAACAAAGCCCATATACTTTAAATGTGGGTTATTGGATTCGAGACCCAAACCAACTGATTCAATGGCCAGAATTGGTATCAGCTCACCCACGAATCGATTTTTTGTGGGAACAGACCTGCTTAGAAGTTTTTATTGGTGTACACAATGAAGACTTTTATCGTGAAATCAACCTCTCCCCTTCACAAGCTTGGCAGGCTTACCAGTTTGAAGAATATCGCTATCCAGAAGATATGCCGCCACAAGCTGCTTACGATATTGAACTGAATCAGTTGAAACGGACGCACTATGGCTTAAATGTCAGTCTTGATCTGACAGAATTTATGCTGAAGTACAAACTTAAATGGGAAGATCTCTATATTGGTCTAACTGCAGTACTGAAAACCCCTCAAGGTGAACAGTACTATGCCATGCAGCATAGTAGTCCAAATGCTGACTTTCACAACAAGCGTGATTGGCTACATCAGTTCTAAACCATTTGATGTTTTGATCTTCGATAAAAAGCAAAAGTACGATCTTTTGCTTTTTTATTGCCTGTTTATTTTAAATAAGTATTTTGGACTTAAATGTACCATTCACAATAAGGGAGCCATTAATGACTCCCTTTTGCATATTTAGCGTTAAATTGAAGTTTAATTCGCTCTCACTGAATCCAGCTCCCTGGAATGACTAGACTTAGCTCAAGCGTTTTAAAATTCATGTCATTCACAATTAACTTTTAAGATCTGTGGTTTGATCCGTAACTTCAGCTTTCACTGGTGAAACTTTTTTCCACGCTTCCAAAGTATGTTCCTTAGAACGCTTAAATGTTTCTGTTAGATGATCTTTGTGCTTTCCTGAAATTTGGGTCACATCTTCTTTCAGCTCTTTTCCAAGTTTTGAAAGATCATCAATAACAGTATTAAACTCAGTTTTCACAAATTCTTTGAGTTCGCTAAAATCTTTTTGCGATGAACCAAACTGAACTTTTAACTGATCAAGTTTATTCAATACATCTTGCTTCAACTGACGCAATTGATCTTGCACACTGGCATTCAACTGCTTTGCCTCTGCTCCGATCTTTCCTTTGCTTTCAGTGACCGCTTCTGTGGCTTGAACACTTGCCTCTTTTGCAACTTGTTCAAGCTTTTCAGCACCTTCGATAACGACTTCTTTCAGGGAGGTTTTAGCCGCTGTTTGTTTTTGTTGTGTTGCCATGACTTTGTACCTATAGTTTTTGCTGACCGACCCACATTAGCGCTTTTTGATAAATTTTAATTTATGATTTGTCTGACAATAATTAATTGCTTACATTTTTCTAAGATTTTGCAAAACCAAACTTTATTCTAAAATGCAAGCGCTTTATCTGCTTTATTCCTGATATTTACGATGGACTTTCAGTGGCTTTCTGCGTATAATGCCGTGTTAAGTTCAAGCGAGCAGATGTAAGGAGGGTAGGTTTTTAAGCAGCCTTCCTTTTTTTTCGTCTTCTCGCTTTTTTACAGCCTAAATTTCAGGAGCTTTGGTTTGAGCACCCCAGCAATTTTAGCCCTTGCCGACGGAACTATCTTTAAAGGTACTTCTATTGGCGCATCGGGTAGTACGACTGGTGAAGTCGTTTTTAATACAGCAATGACTGGCTATCAAGAAATTTTGACTGACCCTAGTTATGCACAACAACTTGTGACACTAACTTACCCACATATCGGTAACACAGGTTGTAATGATGAAGACGCTGAGTCAGGTCGAATTCATAAAGTATGGGCTAACGGATTGATCATTCGTGACCTACCTTTATTGCATAGCAACTTCCGTGCTGAGCAATCACTTGGTGATTACCTTGAACAACACAATGTTGTTGCTATTGCAGACATCGATACACGTAAATTAACGCGTATTCTGCGAGCAAAAGGTGCACAAAATGGTTGTATCCTTGCTGGCGAAAACATTACAGAAGAAGAAGCTTTAGCTAAAGCACGCGCTTTTGGTGGTTTAAATGGTTTAGACCTTGCAAAAGAATGCTGTGACCCTGAAGGCTTTGAATGGACTGAAGGTTCTTGGACATTAGGTAAAGGTTTCTCTCAGCCTGAAGCTAAATTCCATGTTGTTGCATACGATTACGGTGTCAAAACCAACATCTTACGTATGCTCGCAGACCGCGGTTGTAAATTGACTGTCGTGCCTGCGCAAACTCCTGCTGCTGACGTACTTGCATTGAATCCAGATGGCGTGTTCTTATCGAACGGCCCCGGCGATCCAGCTGCATGTGACTACGCAATTGAAGCTGTAAAAACAATTGTAGAAGATGCTCGCAATGTACCAGTATTTGGTATTTGCTTGGGTCACCAAATTCTTGCACTTGCTTCAGGTGCAAAAACTGTGAAAATGCCTCACGGCCACCACGGTGCCAACCATCCTGTTCAAAACATGGAAACTGGTATTGTGATGATTACTTCGCAAAACCATGGCTTCGCAGTCGATGCAGAAACATTACCTGCAAACTTGAAAGCTACGCACAAATCACTGTTCGACCAAACCCTTCAAGGGATTCATCGTACAGACAAACCTGCGTTCAGTTTCCAAGGTCACCCCGAAGCAAGCCCTGGTCCACATGACTGCGCACCATTGTTCGATCATTTCATCGAACTTATCGAAGCATCTAAGAAGTAATTAAGGAAGCATCATGGCTAAACGTACAGACATTAAAAGCATCTTAATTATTGGTGCTGGTCCGATTGTCATCGGTCAAGCATGTGAGTTTGACTACTCAGGTGCTCAAGCATGTAAAGCCCTTCGTGAAGAAGGCTACCGTGTTATTTTGGTAAACTCTAACCCAGCAACCATTATGACTGACCCTGCTATGGCAGACGCAACTTACATCGAGCCGATTACTTGGCAAACTGTAGCTGCAATCATTGAGAAAGAACGCCCAGACGCAGTTCTTCCTACAATGGGTGGTCAAACAGCATTGAACTGTGCCCTTGCACTCGATGCCAACGGTATTTTAGAAAAATACAATGTTGAATTGATTGGCGCGACGAAAGAGGCGATCGAAAAAGCGGAAGACCGTAAACTTTTCGATATCGCAATGCGTAAAATCGGTTTGGAATGCCCTCGCGCTGACGTTGCAGAAAGCATGGAACACGCTTTGGAAATCCAAGCACGTTTCGGCTTCCCTGTAATTATCCGTCCATCATTCACCATGGGTGGTTCAGGTGGTGGTATCGCTTACAACCGTGAAGAGTTCATTGAAATCTGTGAACGCGGTTTCGATCTTTCTCCAACCAAACAATTATTGATCGATGAATCTTTAATTGGTTGGAAAGAGTACGAAATGGAAGTTGTTCGTGACAAAAACGACAACTGTATCATTGTATGTACCATTGAAAACTTTGACCCAATGGGCGTGCACACTGGTGACTCAATCACTGTTGCTCCTGCGCAAACATTGACAGACAAAGAATTCCAGCTTTTACGTAATGCATCTTTAGCTGTACTTCGTGAAATTGGTGTTGAAACTGGCGGCTCTAACGTTCAGTTCGGTATCAACCCGAAAGACGGCCGTATGGTTGTGATCGAGATGAACCCACGTGTTTCTCGTTCATCTGCACTTGCGTCTAAAGCAACAGGTTTCCCAATTGCGAAAATCGCGGCGAAATTGGCTGTAGGTTATACCCTTGATGAGTTGAAAAACGACATCACTGGCGGTACAACCCCTGCATCTTTCGAACCTGCGATCGACTATGTTGTAACCAAGATTCCTCGTTTCAACTTCGAGAAATTCCCGCAAGCTGACGCAACTTTGACGACTCAGATGAAATCTGTAGGTGAAGTCATGGCCATTGGCCGTAACTTCCAAGAGTCTGTGTCTAAAGCACTTCGTGGTCTTGAAGTGGGCGCATGTGGTTTTGACGAAAAAATCGCTGTGGGCACTGAAGGCGCACGTGAGAAAATTCTTGTTGAATTGAAAGTGCCAGGTCCAGAGCGTATTTGGTATGTAGGCGATGCATTCCGTCACGGTTTCACCCTTGATGAAGTATTTGAAGCAACCAAAATTGACCGTTGGTTCTTGATTCAAATCGAAGATATCATCAAAACTGAAAACCAAATCAAAACTTTAGGTTTTGGTGATTTGAATGCGGACAACATCCGTTCGTTCAAACGCAAAGGTTTATCTGACCTTCGCATTGCGGACTTGATGGGCATTTCACAAAAACAATTCCGTAAACACCGTTGGAACTTGGGCGTAACTCCAGTTTACAAACGTGTAGATACATGTGCTGCAGAATTCGAATCTGACACAGCTTACATGTACTCAACTTACGATGAAGAATGTGAAGCGAACCCATCGAACCGTGACAAAATCATGGTCATTGGTGGCGGTCCTAACCGTATTGGTCAAGGTATCGAATTCGATTACTGCTGTGTACACGCGGCTCTTGCAATGCGTGATGACGGTTATGAAACCATCATGGTGAACTGTAACCCTGAAACGGTTTCTACAGATTACGACACATCAGATCGTTTGTACTTCGAACCAATTACTTTGGAAGATGTACTTGAAATCGTTCGTATCGAGAAGCCAAAAGGCATTATCGTTCAGTACGGTGGTCAAACTCCGCTTAAATTGGCTCGTGCTTTAGAAGAAGCTGGTGCACCAATCATCGGTACATCACCAGACGCAATTGACCGTGCGGAAGACCGTGAACGTTTCCAACAAATGATTCAACGTCTGCAACTTCGTCAACCAAACAACAGCATCGTAAAATCTGCTGAAGAAGGTATGGCTGAAGCTGCTAAAGTTGGCTACCCACTTGTGGTACGTCCTTCTTATGTCCTTGGTGGTCGTGCGATGGAAATCGTATACAACGATGACGAATTGAAACGCTACCTACGTGATGCGGTTCAAGCATCGAATGAAGCGCCAGTACTTCTTGACCACTTCCTAGACGATGCGATTGAAGTTGACGTGGACTGCGTATCTGACGGTAAAGACGTTGTGATCGGCGGTATCATGCAGCACATCGAACAAGCGGGTATTCACTCAGGTGACTCAGCATGTTCTATTCCTCCTTACTCTTTATCTAAAGAAGTTCAGGACGAAATGCGCCGTCAAACCATCGCTATGGCGAAAGAGCTTGGCGTAATTGGTTTAATGAACGTTCAGTTTGCTGTTAAAGGCACTGACGTATACATTCTAGAAGTGAACCCACGTGCATCACGTACTGTTCCATTCGTATCTAAGTGCATTGGTGAATCTTTAGCGAAAGTTGCTGCGCGTTGTATGGCTGGTCAATCTTTAGAATCTCAAGGATTCACTACAGAGATTATTCCTGAACACTTCTCTGTAAAAGAAGCAGTGTTCCCATTCAACAAATTCCCTGGTGTTGACCCAATTCTTGGCCCTGAGATGAAATCTACAGGCGAAGTGATGGGTGTAGGTAAAACATTTGGTGAAGCGTTCTATAAAGCTGTGTTAGGCTCTAATGACCGTTTACCAGGCCTACCAACGGAAAGCGAAGTAAAACATGCATTCTTATCTGTTCGTCATTCTGACAAGCCTCGTGCTGTTGGTATTGCGAAACAGTTAACAGATCTTGGCTTCAAAGTCATCGCTACTGGCGGTACTTATGATGTGATTAAAGATGCTGGTATTGAATGTGAACGTGTGAACAAAGTGACTGAAGGCCGTCCTAATATCGTAGACCGCTTGAAAAATGGCGAAGTTCACCTCATTATCAATACAACTGAAGGCAAACAGGCTCAAGAAGATTCATTCTCGATCCGTCGCTCTGCATTACAAGGTAAAGTGTATTACACAACTACCCTTAACGGTGCTGATGCAGTATGCCAAGCTTTAGCAATCAAATTGCCAATGGATGTATACCGCTTACAAGACCTTACTAAAGGTTAATTAAGTTACCGAGAAGTCCCGCCACCTCTCGGTGGCGGGCTTTTTTTCATTTCTAGGTCAGTAAAAATTTTACTGATTTTTTCTTTTTACAAACATGAGGGACAACAATGCAACGTTATCCTATGACTCCCGAAGGCAAAATTGCCCTAGAGAAAGAATTACAGCAACTTAAAAGTGTTGATCGTCCACGTATTACTGCAGCAATTGCTGAAGCGCGTGAACATGGGGATTTGAAAGAAAACGCAGAATACCACGCTGCTCGCGAGCAACAAGGTTTCTGTGAAGGCCGTATCCAAGATATCGAAGGTAAACTGGGTGCTTGCCAAGTGATTGATGTTAAATCACTTGAGCAAAATGGCCGTGTGGTTTTCGGTGTGACTGTGACCATTGAAAACTTAGATACTGAAGAACAAAAGACTTATAAAATCGTAGGTGATGATGAAGCAGACTTTAAGATCAACAAGATCTCTGTGAACTCTCCGATCGCGCGTGGCCTGCTGGGTAAAAACGAAGGCGACGATGTGAAAATCGTGACACCACAAGGTGAAGTTGAATACGAAATTGTAAGCGTTGAATATATCTAATTTTTAACTAGATATTTTAGGCTGTAAGACCCCTCAGATGAGGGGTTTTTTATTGAGCCTAGAAATTCCCATCGATTTTATTTTAAGAAGCCAGATGCCAAGGCTTCAAATGCCTGTAAAGCCTGAGGTAAGACCTGTGCAGGATCCTCACTAGAAGCGACCCATAGTGCTGCATTCATTGCTGCACCATTTAAAAATATGGCTGCCGCTTCAGAATTCACTGCTTTAATTCGGTCTGCTGCCAATAACTGTTCTACGCATTCACGTGTCGACTGCAGGCATTTATTTTGACTTGGCCAATGTGCGGGGTCCCCTAATACTGCCGGACCATCACGTAGCACAATCCGTTGGAACTCAGCATTTAAAGCATGTTCGATATAGGTACGCCCTTCAAGCATCAATCCCTCCCATAGATCATCAGGCTGCTCCAGATGTTGCCCGGCATATTCAGCCATTTCTGAATCAATCTGATCGACCACGGCAGCAAATAAGCCCTTTTTATCGCCAAAATGATGGTACAGCGCACCACGGGTCAGCCCTGCTTCTGCCGTGAGTTTATCCATTGAGGTGTCTACATAGCCATACTCAGCAAACGTACGGCGTGCCACTTCAATCAGTTTCTTGCGGGTTGCCGCCATTTTTTTTTCACGAACAGACATTGCTTTGATTACCTCATCATCACAAAAATTTTAATTGACATACCAGGCGTATGTCAATTATGTTGACATACGATACGTATGTCAAAAATAAAACTGCTTTCCCCCCACTTTTAAAACCAGATATTGAATGAGAATAAACATGACTAGAATTGCAATATTTCCCCAAGATCGCCATGCCTTGTATGAACAGCATGGTTACTCTGCTGCTATTAAATCGGAAAATTTACTCTTTGTATCAGGCCAGGTCGGTAGCCGTGAAGATGGCAGTCCTGAACCTGACTTTGAGAAACAGGTAGAACGAGCTTTTGAAAACTTGGCTGCTACATTGGCAGCGGCTGGTTGTACTTTCGATGATATTGTCGACGTCACGACCTTTCACACCAATCCTGAACAGCAATTTGAAAGCATTATGAAAGTTAAAAACCAGATTTTTACGCAAAGGCCCTATCCGAATTGGACAGCTGTGGGGGTGACCTGGCTGGCAGGTTTTGACTTCGAAATCAAAGTCATTGCGCGTATTCCTCAATCCGCTAAGGCCATATAAAACTTAATCCTGATCAGGCCAGTTATTGAATGGGATTGTTCTCCAGCTTAGAGACCAATTCGCTATAATGGCGTATTCCTTATTTTTGTATTTTGGTTATGGCTGAAAAACTGATTAATTCCCCTGTGAACCATTGGTGCGAGTTCGAATTCATCTCCAAAACCGTGAAGAATCCGAATATTCATATCAAGGGCAATTACAGCTATTACTCAGCTTATTGGGATCAAGGTTTCGAGCGTTGTGTGGTGCGTTATCTGCATGACAAACCAGCCACACCAGAGAAACCAATTGACCAGCTTTATATCGGCAATTTCGTCTGCTTTGGCGCAGAATGCGTGATTATGATGGGCGGTAACCAACTCCACCGAACAGACTGGATTTCAGCCTTTCCGTTTGATACACGGAGTTTTGTCCCTGCGGGTGATACAATCATTGGTGATGGCTGCTGGATCGGCTCACGCGCCATGATTATGCAAGGCGTTACACTCGGTGAAGGTGCTGTGGTGGCTACAGGCGCTGTGGTAACTAAAGATGTACCACCTTATGCTGTTGTCGGCGGCGTGCCTGCTCAAATTATTAAATATCGTTTCCCTCTGGAAGATATCGAAAAACTACTTTCACTTAAGCTCTATGATTTAGATGAAAAGCAGTTTTTAAAGATGCGGGAGCAGTTGCAGACAGATGATATTGAAAAATTATTCCTGTACTTCAAATAACCCTGTTTTAATGTATTGCCTCCAAATATCTTTGAAATTCTTTATATTTATTTTTGTACCAACACAATATTGATTTAAAATCCGACTCATAGCACTCTCTTTTTGTCCTTGTTGACCTTGAGTTTTATAATTATTTTCTAAATATTGAATTGCATCATATATTTCACAGATTATAGAATTTTTGATATTTGTGTGTTCTACAATCTTTTGATTAATAAAATAGCTTTTTGTCATATACATATCATCAGTACCTTCAAAATAATTATATAAATTATGAATTTGCTTTGTAAGATATGGATAAGTCACTTCAAATAACCCATCAAAAATAAATCCACATAAAATTAAATTTAACTTCGGATCATCAGTCCTTAAAAGTGCGTATTGGTTAATTTTTTTTATCAACTCCCTAGAATTATATTTTTTAGTCATTTGAAAATTAATAATCCAAAAATACAACTCGGAATCACCTTCCTTCGTTGAAATTTCCCCAACTCTAAACAGCTGATCTTTTATTATTTTTTCATGTGATACAGAATTATCTAAATTTGGAAATTTAAACGTAAAATCCACAAATTTTTCAAGATAATCTCCATTCATCTCTGAATCATAGCCATAGTATGATTTGACTGATTGTAATAATTGAGGCTTATTCATTACCAAAACAAAAACAATTTTTGGAATATCAAAAAAGTGCTTAATTCTTTCAATTAGACGAATTGCAAAATCAGGACGACATCGATCCAATTCATCAATAATAAAAACTAAAGGTTTATCTAATTTTCCAGCTAATACAGCAAGTTCTTTCTTAAAGTCATGAATTGTTTGTTTCTCAACTTGATGATTCTCTATTTTCTTTTCGATTTTCTCCTTAACTTTTGCAGCTATTTCCTCACTTGCTGTGTCATACAACTCTTTTCCTTCTTCATATACCTCTTTAAATGCTTCTCCAGCTCCACCCAAGCCAATCCAATGCATCCCCGCTTTAGCCGCAATTATTGGTATGACAGCCGCCAGCGATATTAATACTGAAGCAGTCTTAGCATTAAAATCTTTAATTTCATCATCATCAATTTCTTCTGATTCTTTAAAAGTTTGACTTATTTCAGCGGCAATCGTTAAAAATGGATCTTCCAAATAATCATTAGCAAATGCATCCAAATAGATCACGTTATGCTGAGTATCATCTAAATGTTTCGCCCAGTGACGAACAAACCACGTTTTTCCCTCACCCCATCGTGCATCCAAAGCAAGAACAGCTCCGCAATTTAAGCGATCGACGTAATTTGTAAGTTGCTCTCCTAAGCGACGGCGATCCCAAAGATCGCCTTCCCATGCAGTTTCAATATTCTCAAAATTATCTTTAGCCCAGTTTAATTGATTATCCATCATTTCTATTTATATTCATCAAGTTAACTATGTATTGAGTATAGCAGTAGCGCTATAAATTAACATTTAACCCATAAGCATCTCGTAACTTGTCATAGCCTTTTCCTCAAATTCAGACTATAAAGAACTCATAAAATAAAAAGACCCCACTTTTCAGGATGAATGATGACGAGAACCACTCAATTCTCAGGCATATTTATACTTGCCCTGCTGGCAGCAATTGTCGCGACATTTTGCGATGCGATTCATGTCTATACCCAAACGCTTAATTATCCCAACCCATTATTTTTCCATCAGGCTTGGTGGGTATTCCCCGGCTTTTTTATTGCCTTTGCTTTCATGGCATATAGCTATATTCAACTTACGCAACGACTTAAACACAATGTGATGACTCAGCTCAGTTGCCATCATGACGGCACTGCGCCACTCGTCGAGAGCCTAATACTATTTACCATCGTCTATATACTCAGCGGATTTGGCAATTTTCATCCAGAAGCACTTTGTTGGATTTTTTACCTGAGCTTTTTTATTCGCTGGCTATTTAGCTATGAGCGTACATGGCTACTGATATTAGCCATCATGCTTGCCATTGGCGGTATGTTCTTTGAAGGACTATTAGCTGAGTTTGCTTTAGTGAAATATCGCCATGAAGATATTTACAATGTGCCGTATTGGCTGGGTGGCGTATATATGCATGGCGCATTTGCCTTACGTGCAGGCATGCGTCGTTTTGTTTACCGTTAATTTTTTAAATTTGGAAGATTTAGACATAAAAAAAGACCACTCAATCGGAGTGGTCTTTTTTTGAATATGGTGGCTATGACGAGACTTGAACTTGTGACCCCCGCATTATGAGTGCGGTGCTCTAACCAACTGAGCTACATAGCCTTAAACTGTGCGCGCATTATGGAGGGATATTTAAATATCGTCAAGCCCATAATGCGCGTATTTGATCAAAATTTGTTGAAGTGAACCGATAAGCCGGGTTCTGTCGAGGACGATCATTCCTCTAGGCGTACAATCACTCATACGCTCAAGCGACCTACCCGGATCCAGCATGGGCCATGCCTAAAGGATCCCTATTTGGTCTTGCTTCCGGTGGGGTTTACCATGCCATGAACTGTTACCAGTCATGCGGTGCGCTCTTACCGCACCCTTTCACCCTTACCTCCGATTTCGATTGCTCGATACCATAATGAAGGCGGTCTACTCTCTGCTGCACTTTCCGTCGGCTCACACCGCCCAGGCGTTACCTGGCACCTTGCCCTATGAAGCCCGGACTTTCCTCCCCTGCTTTAGTCACGGAGACCTATACACAGCAGCGATCGTCTGGTTCACTTCGGGGCGCATTCTAACAAATCTGACAACTAATTGCTTGATGTTTTTTGAGCAGTTAGTTTTTCGTACTTTTGTTGAAGCTGTTCCTGAGTTTCAGGATGAGCCGGATCCAATGGAATACAATCCACCGGACAGAACAACTGACACTGCGGTTTATCGTGATGCCCAACGCATTCCGTACACAAATCAGGGTTAATCTCATAAATGAGTTCCCCCATGAAAATCGCCTCATTGGGGCATACAGGTTCACAGACATCGCAGTTGATGCATTCATCAGTGATATATAAAGACACTCTACCAACCTTGCTGTTGTTTACGCTTAAAGGCTTCCACAACAGCTTGTGGTACAAACTGAGTGACATCACCATTTAAACGTGCAATTTCACGCACGAGCGTAGATGAAATAAACGAATATTGCTCTGATGGGGTTAAGAACACGGCTTCAAATTTACTGTCCAAACGGCGATTCATATTTGCCAATTGAAATTCATATTCAAAATCTGAAACTGCACGTAAACCACGTAATACGGCTGTTGCTTTTTGCTCGTTAAAGAAGTTGACCAACAGCCCATCAAAACCTACAAACTCAACATTTGACAAATGACTTAAAGACTCTTGCGCTAGTGCAACACGTTCTTCCAGACTAAACACAGGGTTTTTGTGATGTCCAATTGCAATTGCCACGACAACTTCGTCAAACATGCGTGATGCACGTGTCACTAAGTCGATATGACCATTAGTAATTGGATCGAATGTGCCCGGATAAATTACACGAGTTTTAGACATCCAGTTGTACTCTGTTATTTTGTAGACGGGTATTTTAACAAAATCTTGATTTATAGGTGAAGTCAGCTTGTAAATTTAAAAACTTCATCTTATTCAAAGTTCGGGTACAATAGTGATAAGTTTGGAAGTTTTTGATTATGACGAAAGCAGTAGTTAAAAAAAATAGTAGCAGTACGATTGCCCTAAATAAGCGTGCGCGTCACGATTATTTCATTGAAGAAAAATTTGAAGCGGGTCTTTCATTACAAGGCTGGGAAGTCAAATCAATGCGTGCGGGTCGAATGACTATCGTAGAGAGCTATATTACGTTTAAAAATGGTGAAGCATTTTTATTCGGCGCTCAAGTGCAACCTTTACTGAGTGCTTCGACACATGTAGTGCCTGAAGCAACACGTACTCGTAAATTATTGCTGAACCGCCGTGAAATTGAAAAACTACAAGGTGCAATTAACCAAAAAGGTTATTCATGTGTGCCTTTGGCATGTTACTGGAAAGGTCCTCATGCCAAACTTGAAATTGCCTTAGTAAAAGGTAAACAGCTTCACGACAAGCGTGCAACGGAAAAAGACCGTGATTGGCAGCGCGATAAAGCCCGTATTTTTCATAAATAAGTTCAATAAAAAAACCTCCATCTTGGAGGTTTTTTTATTTTTAAATTGCAGATTTAGCAGAATTTCAACCCACCAAAACAGTTAGTCCGAACTTCCTGATTCCCCAAGACCTGATTTTTTAAAGTTAAATTGGCCGCACCTGCATTACTGAGGTTAATTGAACCTACATTTTTATAAATTGGCAGACCAAATGCTGCACCGACAGCAGAACCTAAGGGAATATAAATCGGTTCATTGGTTAAAATTTGCGATACTTTTTGTGCAACTTGTGGCAAGACGCCTGAGATATCCACTTCAGATGTTGGATTCAATTTGCCAATATTGATCGGGTCTTTAAATGACATCCACCAACCTGTACGTGCAATATCATCGGCATTGGCATCTGGCCAACTGATATCTTGAGATTGAAGCGATAAATAACCGGCTGTGCCATTTAGTGGAATGTTATGAATCATATTTAAGGCTTGCTCAAAGGTAATGTTCATTTTCAAACCATCAATTGATGAGCCCGAATCCATAAAGAACTGCGCCCCTTCTACCCATAACAAATTACGGTCAAGTTTGACCTGCAAACTACCACTATCACGGTTGAGTTGAATCGACGGTACAGTCGCACTGATATTTTTGGCAACGGCTTGAGTTTGTCGTTTTCCGTTGATGGTAATTTCAGGGACGGTAAATGGCACATTCATTGAAGGAATTTTTAATCCTTGACTATTTTCAGGTTGGCTGACAAAACTACGATCGTTGTTCCAAATCGTGTTAATCACCAAGTTCCCCGATAAAGTCTCACTGCTGCTATCCCCAAAGATCGCGGCTTGGGTCTTTGCTGTCCCTGTAGTCGGTGCAATTTTCATATAACCGCTCAGTGACTTAATCCCGTCTGTTGACACACCTGTATTTTGAATACCTGTGGTCAATAAACCCGTAATAGATTCAGCACTGACACGAAAGCCTTTAACTTCGCGTAAAGCGGCTTGTTTAGGGTTTTTAATGGCAAATTCAATAAATGGATTTTTTAGTTTGGCACTTGTTGACGCTCGATCACCATTAAAGACGGGATTACCATTGGCATCGGTCAACGTTACATTACCACTCAGCGCTAGATGACGAATATCAATATCACAGCCATTTGACCCATTTACCCCACCACAGCCGAGTTGCAAACTTTTGACATTGACGTTCAAATCCATGACGGCATCTAAACTGAGTTTGTAGAAACCAATATTTTCATCGACCATTTGTTGGTTGACTAAAATAGGGTCGGTATAGGACATATTCATCAATGCCGCACCATTGATGGCAGACAATTCTTCATCGGCTAATCCCACCAAGCCTTCTGCTGCAAAAACAACGTCAGAAACACATAAGGTCAATGCCATTACTATTGTTTAATCCTTTTTAATATTTACCACTCATCCAGAGTGAAATTTATGAGAAGATTAAATCAATAGCTTTGGCGCAAATGAATGGCAATATGTGACGCACATCACATCTTAGTTATACGAAATGCCAATTTTCACAGATTTTAGGCCAATAAAAAACCCCAGTAATATTTCCATCACTAGGGTTTTCAAAGATTTATAAATGATAGTTCAAATAATTTATTTACAAATTAATTAACTTTATTTAACAACAACCCCAGATATTCACCAAACCAAATGGCGGTTTCTAAATCGCCCGTAGGTGGAGTGACTTCAACAGGCGCATTATCCGATTGTGTCATCAAACCTAAAAAGCTCGACATCCGATTTAAATCTGTTGTGCTCCGTCCAGTTGGCATCAATGGAAGACCACTCCACAACATGCCGTGCTGCATGGCAAATAAATTAATTTGCTGCAATACTGCCAATTTATCACCACTTAAGCCGCCACCATTGGTAAAACCAGCAGCCAACTTGCCTTGCCATGTCCGTGCTAACCAGCGTTTAGATGATTGCTCCATGAATAATTTCATTGCCGCACTCATACTACCCATATACGTTGGGCATCCAAAAACGATGGCATCTGCGCTGTCCAACACATCCCAATCCACATGTTCTACATTCATGAGATGGACTTTTACACCGGCTTTTTCTGCACCTTGTACAATGAAATTCGCCACTTTGGCAGTGTGCCCGTAGGGACTGTGGTAAACAACAGCAAGAGATTTAGCAGTCAAAGACATAACATTTAAAAGTCGATAGATTCAGTCAAGTTTAGCATTTTCAAAGCATAAAGACGAATGTTGCCATGCGCCCTGTTTTCGCTTCGCGGCGATATGAAAAATATTCTTCAGTTTGCAAAAAGGTACATTGGTCGCCACCTGTTACAGCTTTAACCCCATGTAATGCAAGAATATAACGTGCTATCGCATAAAGATCAGCATAATATTTGCCTTCCTTTACACCAGCTTTAAATGCACTTTCAAGTTCTGGGTATTTTGAACAAAAGGCAGCTTTGACTTCTGCACCAATTTCAAAACTCTCTTGGCAAATTGCTGCCCCCAACCAAGCCCATGTTGGCTGTGTGTGCATGGCTGCAATGGTGTTTTCCACAATACCGTTGGCCAAGCCCTTCCAACCTGCATGCAGATTGGCAACTTCTGTCCCGTCAGCATTACCCAAAACCACGGGTAAGCAGTCTGCGGTCATCATCATCAGGGCATGATGTTTAGACTGCGTGACCATACCATCGCCTTCGGGTGCAACAAAGTTGATCTGTTCATCAATGCGATGGCATAGCGTACTGTGGGTTTGGTTCATCCAGCTGATTTTATTCACGCCATATTTAGCAAAGTCTTTGAGCAATTGCATCCGGTGCTTTTGCACACGCGCTGCATCATCTCCCACATGCAATGCCAGATTAAATCCTGCCAGTTCAGGTTGTTCAGCGGGTTGCGTCTGATCATGATGAACTCGAGTTTGTCCCACAAAAACACCCTGTGGAAGTCCCTGAACAAATTGCATGTTGCCGTCCTTTTCTATCTATGGCGTGTAAATCAGGTTAAAACTTAATACGCTTTATTTTCGCTACGTAATACTTCAACCAATTGATTAAAGTCTTCAGGCCATGGTGCTTCAAACATCATGTCTTCACCTGTACGTGGATGAACGAGACCCAATTTAACCGCATGTAAAGCCTGACGTTTAAAGCCACGTAAAGTGTCATCTAATAACACCGACGCGCCTGCAGGCATACGTACACGTGGTACATACACTTGATCGCCCACAAGACCATGACCGATATAAGTAAAATGCACACGAATTTGATGGGTACGACCCGTTTCTAAACGTGCTTGAACGCGGGTAAAGTTTTGGAACCGTTCTTTCACATTATAGTGAGTCACCGCATCTTTACCGCCCGGCAAGACAGCCATTTTAATGCGATCGACAGGATGACGTTTAATTGGTTCATCGACTGTACCGCCAGCAATAATGTTGCCATATACGATCAAATCGTAAATGCGGTAAACCGATTTCTTCGCCAATTGCTTACTTAAAGAAAATTGGGATTCGAGGTTTTTCGCAACAACCAACAGACCTGAGGTGTCTTTATCAATACGATGCACCAAACCTGCACGGGTCAACTCTGAAGATTTTGGGTAGTGATACAAAATTGCATTCACCAATGTGCCTGTACTGTTTCCAGCGCCCGGATGAACAACCATACCGACAGGTTTATTAATCACCATAATATCGTCATCTTCATAGACAATATTGAGTGGAATATCTTCAGGTAAGCTACGTGTTTGTGCTTCTAACTCGACGTCTAAAGTCAGTAACTCTGTGCCTTCGCATTTGTACTTTGGTTTCACAGTGTTACCATTGACCAACAAATGGCCCTCTTTGAGCCACTGTTTTAGCTTTTCACGAGAAAAATCAGTCCAAACCAGTGCTGAAACCTGATCAATACGTTGTCCTAAATAGCTTTCATCCAATTGAAATTGCAACGATAAACGTGTTGCAGTTGAGTCTGAAGTATGGTTATCTGCATCCTCAGAATCTTCAAGTAAATTGAAATCAGTTTCAGGGAAATTAGAATTGGAAGATTGTGCTTGACTCATTTGCTCATTCAGACAAAAGTGGTTTAATAGTTCAATTGTAGCTCATTGCCCGTATTAACAGAGGAATTTTTATGTCGCTACCAAAATATAAAATGACAATGCTTGCTCTAACAATAGGCATTGCATCGGCAATGGTAGGCTGTAGCAGTAATCCAAAGAAAGAAGTGGTCGACACAGGTCCACAATCAAGCGAACAGATTTATATCGAAAAAGCACAAAAAGCGCTTGAACGTAACCAATATACAGATGCAGCAAAACACCTTGAAGCTCTAGAGACCTACTACCCTACAGGTAACTATGCGCAGCAAGCACAACTTGAACTATTGTATGTAAAGTTTCAGCAAAAAGACTATGAAGGTGCGATTGCACTTGCAGACCGTTTTATTCGTATGAACCCACAACATCCGCAAGTTGATTATGCGTACTACGTGCGTGGTGTTTCAAACATGGAGCAAAACTACAACGGTTTGCTTCGCTATACTTCTTTAAAGCAATCGCATCGTGATGTGAGCTATCTCAAAGTGGCTTATCAAAACTTTGTCGACTTTATCCGTCGCTACCCATCGAGCGAATATGCAGTCGATGCCGCACAACGTATGAAGTTCATCAGTCAAGAATTGGCTGAAAGCGAGATGAATGCGGCACGTTTTAATGTGAAGCGTAAAGCATGGTTAGCTGCTGTTGAACGTTCACTTTGGGTGATCGAACATTATCCTCAAGCACCACAAGTTCCAGAAGCTCTAGCGACGGTTGCCTATGGTTATGACAAACTTGGTGATAAAACCACGTCTCAGCAATACATTGACGTGCTTAAACTGAACTATCCAAAACTTGTGAAGTCAGACGGTACAGTCAATATGCGTGCTGCACGTAGTGAAGGTAGCTTCCTTAACCGTGCAACGTTGGGTATTTTCGGTAAAGAAGCACAAACGATGTCTGAGCAAACCTCTACAGACGCAGTGAAAACTGATGAAGAAAAGCGTAGTTTAACCAATCGTTTAAGCTTTGGCTTATTGGATCGTCCTCATAGCGAAAAAACTGAGTCGTCAGAATCAGCTGAATAATATAGTCGCAACGAAGGTCGATTTTTCACAAAGGGCAAGTTAGAATACTTGCCCTTTTATCTTTTCAGGATCTACAGATTCGGTTAGATTAAAAGGTATACAATAGTTCGATGGACGATGCTGTACTGCATCTCCCCTGAACGTACAGCATTGCTGATTTCAACATATTTCACGAACTGCCCAAATTCAATAGATAGACAGATAAAACAGCATGGCCATTCCTCAACATACAATTGATCAAATTTTAGATCGCACCGATATTGTCGATGTGATTGGTCAATTTGTGAAATTGAAAAAGACTGGACGTACCTACTCAGGATGCTGCCCATTCCATCAGGAAAAATCGCCATCTTTCCATGTCTATCGCGATAAACAATATTTTCACTGCTTTGGTTGTCAGGCCAATGGTAATGCCATCCGTTTTTTAATGGATATTGGTAGCCGTAACTTTATTGAAGTAATGAAGGATTTATCAAGCCAAACAGGTATTGAACTACCGAAAGACAATAACGATTCCAATAAACTCAAATATAAGCGCGAATCTAAACCTAAACCTGTACAAAAACCTGCAATCGAAACAAAAGCTCTGACGCCCCAAACAGGCGAAACACAGACTGCTCCTGCTGCAGTAAATTTCGAACACGACCCATTTGCTGAGTTTCAAAATAGCGAAGAAGCCTTTTATGGGAGCGATCCGTTTGCTCACTTTGACCAAGTTGCCAATGCTTTTGAAGATGTGCCGCAAGATGGAAACTTATATGACTTGCTGGAAAATGTCGCACAGTTTTATGAACAACAACTTCCGCTCAGTCCAATTGGGCAAGCTTATTTTAAACAACGGGGTCTCAGTGCAGACACCATCGCCTATTGGCGCTTAGGCTATGCCCCTGAAGATTGGCAACATTTAGAAAAAGCCTTTCCACAAGATATCGAAGGACTCAAACTTCTCGGTTTGATTCGAACCAGTGACAGTGGTCGTGACTTTGACCTACTGCGCGAGCGGGTGATTTTCCCGATTCGAGATGCGAAAGGTCGTGTGGTCGGTTTTGGTGGTCGTGCCCTAAATGATGAAATCAAACCGAAGTATATCAACTCTCCAGACTCTGAAGTTTTCCATAAAAACCAGTTACTTTATGGTTTATATGAAGGCCGTAAACAAAAAGCCCAAGACTGGTTAATGGTCGAAGGTTATATGGATGTCATTGCCCTTCAGCAATATGGCATTCATGGCGCTGTAGCAACTCTTGGGACAGCCAGTAATACAGAACATTTAAACATTTTATTTAAGCAAAATAGCCGTATTACCATTGCATTTGATGGTGATGCCGCGGGTCAAAAAGCAGCTCGTCGTACGCTTGAAATTGCCCTGCCATTACTGAATGATGGACGAGAACTTAAATTCTTTGTTTTGCCGAATGACCACGACCCAGATTCATTGATCCGTCGTGAAGGTATCGAAAATTTTCGACGTTTATTGGACACCTCACCGCTACTTTCTGAATTTGTTTTTGCACATTTAACGCAAAATCATAATGTTGCTTCGCCTGAAGGTAAAAGTCAGGTGATGGGTGAACTGAGACAACTGACTGAACTGTTACCGAAAGGTGGTTCATATCGTTATTTGCTACAACAATATTTCCGTGAAAAATTAGGGTTTAGCCGAAAGTGGCAGCCTCAAGTCAATAATGATGCGTCTCTGAGCTTTAGTACAAAAATTGATGCTGAAGAATATGTGATTGCGATTTTAATCAATCATCCTTATCTCTACATTCATTTTGAGCCTTTACGCGCCTTAGTTTCACAAGATCTCTTGCTTTATCACGTTTTAAATATTTTCAATGTGATTTTTGATGAATTGCCTGATGACCCAGAGTTATCGACCTATTATGTACTCGGTGCTTGCGCAGCACATCATCATGAATTACAACATATTTTAGAGCATGCCAATATCAGTGACTATACATCATCACCTGAACAAGCAGATAAACTCGCAGCAGATTTATCGACAAAATTGCAATATCAATTCTTACAACTCAAGATCAAGTCGAATAAGTTTTCTAGCCTTGCAGAAATGCGTAATTTAAAACAACGTATTTATGATATTGATAAAAAAAGATCGCTCACACTCCTTGAAGATTAAGTTTTAACTTCAAGTTCAAGCTGTGAACAACATACTTTTCAATGAATCAGCTTATTTATTTCTTTGGTTTACGGCGATTTTCAGCCACATTAACTAAATCTTGCTCTATCATTTCAAAATATGCTGGGTCTTCCGCCATCGCCGCATTACGCAGCACAATAGAGGTTGGATGCAGCAGCTTTTGGGTTAAACGATGCGACATTTCTTGCATAATCTTCGCAGCATCTTCACCCTTTTGTAGACGATTCAGCGCCAAAGTCAGTTCTTCTTGACGTAATGACTCACCATGTTCACGGTATGCATGAATCGTCGAACCAGCCAAATTCACTTTTTGCTGTGTGATTAAATCTGTCGCAAGCTGATTGACCATCACTTCGGCTTCAACTGCCGCCTGACGACGCTGAGCCAAATTTTCTTCAATGACAGTTTGCAGGTCATCGACACCATATAAATAAACGCCATCTAGACTTTCAACTTTGGCTTCAATATCTCGTGGTACAGCCAAATCAACCAATAGCATTTGTTTATAACGACGTTTTTTCAGTGCTGCTTTGACATCCGCAAAATAAATCACTTGATGCAAGCTTCCGGTACAACTTGAAATTACATCTGCACGATGTAAATTGTCTGCCAAATCTGCAAAATCAATAATTTCAACTTCTACACGATGAGCAATCTCTTGCGATAAAGCTTCGGCACGGGCACGTGTACGGTTACAGATAATAATTCTGCCCACACCCATTTCGGCCAAATGCTTTGCAACCAAGCTATTCATTTCACCAGCAGCAACAATCATCACCGTCAATTTTTCAGGCTGACTAAAGACCTGTAAAGCGAGCTGAGCAACAGCATAGCCCATCGACACCGCATGACTTCCAACGGCTGTTTCAGAACGCACACGTTTTGCCGCATAAAAGGCATATTCAAAAATACGGTTTAAATTTGGGGAAACGGTTTCGGCATCTTTGGCTAAGGACAAAGCCGTTTTGACTTGACCTAAAATTTGAGGCTCACCAAGCATGAGCGAATCCAAGCCGCTAGCCACACGCATGAGGTGTGTCACCGCTTGTGCATTTTCATAACGATACACATGATTTGACAATTGCTTTACATCGATACCATTTGATTGGGCGAGCCAATTCAATACCACGTCTGCATTTTCAGACATCGCATAGACTTCGGTACGATTACATGTAGACACCACCACCATGTCATTGAGTTCAGGCGTATGGCTTTGCTGTTCAAGCAGTGCAGTTAACTTTTCAGGGTTAAATGCAATCTGTTCACGCAGCTCTACAGAAGCGGTTTGATGGTTGACACCCAATGCAAAGAAAGACATATCAGATCATCATTTCGCTAAATTTATGCTATTGTGCAACATCGATGTCATAAAAAGCATTACTTGGATCAAGAAAAATTGCGTCTAACAAATAGCCGACTGAACGGCCAGACAATAAAGCAGTATTCTACCACATTCTTACTTGTCGGTAGCATGGCTTCTACTGCCCCAATTCGGGCCGTGGGAGAAGTTTACCATGCAAATTCAGGATATGATGCAATTAAACAAAGTATGATTGCGGAATTTGCCTTAGCTTATAACGACATCCCAACCGCGCTTCATAATTACACCGTGCTTGCAATCAAAAGTAAATCCACCATGGTCAAACAACGTGCTTTAAACGTTGCAATTGAGCAAAATGATCTACAAGCAGCTTTAGACATTGCCACACATTGGGTCGTCCAAGAACCTGAAGATGTCCCGGCATTATTTTATTTATCACATATTGCCCTGAAAGCCCATGAATATGAGCTTGCCGCCGAAACACTTGATAAAATTTTAACCATTGACCCGAATGCAGATTTAGAACAAATTTTGGCGGGTATTTCCCCTGAGTCAGAGGAAGATCGTGCTTATCTGATCCAAGCACTGACCGCCAGCAAAGAAAAAACCAATCCCTCTATTTTGGTCTTAGTCGCAGGTTTACAAGCTCAAAATGGTGCCTTTGCTGATGCCTTAGACACAATTAATTTAGCACTAAAAAAACGCCCGAAAGTGACTGGCTATATCTTAATGAAAGCCAATTTACTTATGTCGTTAGGTGATGAAGAAGAAACCTTAAAATGGTTCGAAAAATCCAGCCGTAAACACCGCAACAATATGGAAGTTCGCTTAGCCGAAGCAAAATATTTAATTAAAATCAATCAGTCAGAATTAGGTCTAGAAAAACTCGAAGATATTCTAAAGAAGTGGCCATCTGCTGAAGAACCGCTATTTATGGCAGGTTTGACCAGTATTGACTTAGAGCTTTATGAAAAAGCCGAAAAGTATTTGGTGGAGTTACGCTATTCGAGCAAATATCAAAATGAGGCGTATTACTATCTCGCGGTAAATGCTGAACGCAAACAACATTATGAAACAGCGAAAGCCTATTATCGCCTTGTAGATGGTAGTCTTTATACGGTTTCACGTCGCAATATGATCAGCATTTTTAGCCAGCAAAATAAGCTGCATGATGCACTGCGCTTTTTAACCCAAGAGCGGGTTAATTATCCTCAACATGCCAGTTTTTTATATCTTGCTCAGGCAGATATTTTAAAACGCATGAACAATAAAAAAGCAGCAGTCCGTTTACTTGATGAAGCGGTAAAAAACTTACCTGAAGATCCAGAGCTCATTTATGCCGAAGTTCTATTGCTCGACGCCCATCAAGATAAAGATAGACTCGACCAATTACTAAAACAATTACTTGAAATTGAACCCAATAGCCCGACTTATTTAAATGCATATGCCTATACTTTGGCGGTACAAAATAGACGCTTAGATGAAGCCCGAAAGTACGTCGAACATGCCTTAGAATATGCTCCTGAGCAAGCCTCAATTTTAGATACGTTCGGTTATATTTGCTATTTGCAAAATGATTTTAGTACCTCTGCATCGGTTTTGGCCAAAGCGTATGAACTGAGTAATAGCTTAAAAATTGGCATTCGCTATGCACGATCCGTCTTCATGCAAGGTGATATGAATAAATTTGACGCGTTGTTACAACAACTCCAACAAAAACATCCGAATGATCCGCAATTAGAGCAACTACATTCGTTATTGTTACCCCAACCCCTGAAAAAGAGTTAAAAAGAATTTATGCAAGTATCTTCAAAATTTGGGGTATCTGCCCTGACCTGCTGCGCTTTATTTTTTACCGGTTGTCAGCAATACGTTAAAACACCCGCTCAACCGAGCCCTGAAGAAGTCGCTGCAAATCAATTCAACTTACAAGGTAAGATTGGTGTGCGCACGCCACAACAGTCAGGAAGTGCTTTTTTTACTTGGGTTCAAGACCGCAATGAATATGACATCGAACTGAGTGGCATCTTGGGTGTTGGAAAAACTCAAATCAGCGGTAAACCCGGTCAAGTTCAGTTAAACAGTGCAAAAACCGGTTTAATTGAAGCAGAAACACCTGAAGAATTACTGGAACGTGCTACTGGTTGGCAAGCTCCCATTACCCACCTCGTCGACTGGGTACAGGCGCGCCCTGCAACCACACAAGCAAAAATTCAACGCGATACTGCACAGCGCCCACAACAGATTATTGAAGATGGTTGGACGGTTGACCTAAGCTATAACGAGACTGCGACGGTACCGAACAAGTTAATTTTAAAACAAGCACTTGAATCCGGTCAGGAAAACCGTATTACAATGGTGATTCAAAATCGTTAATTTGCCTAAAAGCTGAGCTATGACTTCTGTGATTCGTGTACCTTCTCCTGCAAAACTCAATTTGTTTTTGCACATTACTGGCCGACGTCCTAATGGATATCACGAATTGCAGACGATTTTTCAGCTCATCGATTTATCTGATTGGATGGAATTTCACCCACTTGCAAATTCTGCTGATGAATATTTTATTCAAATTGAGGGCTTAAACAGCGTCAATCTAGAGCAAAATTTAATTTATCGTGCTGCTCAAATACTCAAACCGTTTGCTAAAGCACTGACTGCACAAAAAATCCACATTGAAAAAAATATTCCCATGGGTGCAGGGCTCGGTGGTGGTTCATCCAATGCAGCCACCACCCTAATCGTGCTCAATCAACTGTGGAAATGTGGTCTAAATACCGAACAACTTGCAGAACTCGGCTTACAACTTGGGGCAGATGTTCCCGTGTTTGTACATGGTCTAAATGCATGGGCAGAAGGCATCGGTGAACACTTAACATTCATAGATTTAGCTCAAAAACAGTACATTGTGTTAAAACCTGACTGTTTTATCAGCACTCAACTGCTTTTTTCACAAAAAACGTTGACAAGAGACTCAAAGCCCACTAAATTTTGCGGCTATCAGGAAACGCCATCTGATTTTGGAAATAACTTTGAGCCTGTGGCACGAAGCTTATATCCCGAAGTCGATGAAGCAATGCGGTACTTAGATCAGTTCGGTACAGCAAAGCTTACAGGTACAGGTGCTTGTGTATTTACTGAAGTAACTGAAAATATGAATATTGATGACATATTGAAAAATGCACCATGTAAATCTTACTTGGTTCGCAGTTTACAAGAATCACCATTACGTCATTTTGAAGTTTGATATAGGGGCGTCGCCAAGTGGTAAGGCACCGGGTTTTGATCTCGGCATCCGTTGGTTCGAATCCAGCCGCCCCTGCCATCATTTTTTACCTGTAGATGTAATTGCTGTAAAGTATTAGGGGCGTCGCCAAGTGGTAAGGCACCGGGTTTTGATCTCGGCATCCGTTGGTTCGAATCCAGCCGCCCCTGCCATTTACTTTATTCGCTATTTCATCAATTTAGGGGCGTCGCCAAGTGGTAAGGCACCGGGTTTTGATCTCGGCATCCGTTGGTTCGAATCCAGCCGCCCCTGCCATTTACTTCAAAAAAGACAGAGCATAATTTGCAGTATCTTTGTTGTTTCAACTTGACAAAATACCGCAAAAATATTAAAGTTCTGCCGCATTAGGGGCGTCGCCAAGTGGTAAGGCACCGGGTTTTGATCTCGGCATCCGTTGGTTCGAATCCAGCCGCCCCTGCCATCTAATTCTCCAATTTGCCAACCGCCAAGGGTGCTTCATGCCCAATCTTGTCGTTTTTAGTGGATCTGCACATCCACAATTCGCCCAAAAAGTCGTTAGCCACCTTCACATCCCTCTAGGTGCTGCATCTGTAGGTCAATTTTCTGACGGTGAAATCGCTGTCGAAATTACTGAAAATGTTCGTGGTAAAGACGTATTCATCGTACAACCAACTTGTGCCCCAACTAACGATAACCTTATGGAAATCTTAGTTATGGCTGATGCTTTGCGTCGTGCAAGTGCTGGTCGTATCACTGCTGTCATTCCTTACTTTGGTTATGCTCGTCAAGACCGTCGTCCACGTTCAAGCCGTGTGCCAATTACAGCAAAAGTTGTTGCAGATATGCTCACAACTGTTGGTATTGACCGCGTTGTCATGATCGACCTTCATGCTGACCAAATCCAAGGTTTCTTCGATATTCCTGTAGACAACATTTACGGTACTCCTGCGCTTTTAGCAGATCTTCGTCAACAGTCACACGACAACTTAATGGTTGTTTCTCCTGACGTTGGTGGTGTAGTACGTGCGCGTGCTGTAGCTAAGCAAATGGGTGATATCGATCTTGCGATCATCGACAAACGCCGTCAAAAAGCGAATGAATCTCAAGTAATGCACTTGATCGGTGACGTTAAAGGCCGTGACTGTGTCATCGTTGATGATATGGTGGATACAGCAGGTACATTGTGTAAAGCTGCTGACGCACTAAAAACTTTTGGTGCTCGCAAAGTTGTTGCTTACGCAACTCACCCTGTACTTTCTGGTAAAGCTTTAGAAAACTTGAAAAACTCTGTGATTGACGAATTGGTTGTAACAGACACTATTCCGCTTTCAGAAGAAGCTCAAGCTCTTGGTAAGATTCGCCAAGTTTCAGTTGCAAGTATGGTTGCTGAAACAATTCGTCGTATTAACAACGAAGAATCTATTAGCGCAATGTTCGATTCTTATCTATAATATAGCGCTAAATTTAAAAGCCCTGCCTTTTGGTGGGGCTTTCTATCACTAGACTGGTCGAAGGTCTAGTCAATTAAACTTAAATAGGAATGTCTATCATGGCAAACTTCGTATTAAATGCAGTAGCACGTGAAGAAGCAGTACAAGGGAAAGGTTCGAGCCGCCGCCTTCGTCTTCAAAATAAAGTACCAGCAATCATCTACGGTGGTGCAGCTGAACCTGTAGCAGTTACTTTGGAACTTCGCGAACTTGTTAAAGCTTTAGAAAACAACGCATTCTTTGAAGAAGTTGTTGAAATCAACATCGACGGTAAAGCTGAAAGCGTTAAAATCCAAGCTTTACAACGTCACCCAGCTAAAAACACTCCTATGCACGCTGACTTCAAACGCGCATAAGTGTTAAATGGTGTAAATGAGTGAGTAAACTTTCACTGATTGTTGGTTTGGGTAACCCTGGTTCTGAGTATGCCCAAACCCGCCATAATGCAGGCTTCTGGTTTGTAGAACGCCTTGCAGAACAATATGGCATCCAACTCAAAGCTGATCCTAAATATAAAGGCATCAGTGGTCGTGGTAATATCGAAGGTCAAGACGTTCGTCTGCTGTTACCTACAACCTTTATGAACCTCTCTGGTCAAAGTGTTGTTCCCTTCGCTAAATTCTATCAAATTGCTCCCGAAGCAATGCTTATCGCACACGATGAACTTGATATGAACCCTGGTGTCATTCGCCTGAAAACTGGCGGTGGTCATGGTGGTCATAATGGTTTACGCGATATCGTCCCGCATATTGGTCCAAATTTCCATCGTTTACGTATTGGTATTGGTCATCCTGGTTCTAAAGAACGTGTCTCAGGCCATGTCTTAGGTAAAGCACCAAGTAGTGAACAAGGCTTAATGGATGATGCTATTGCACATGCCTTATCACGTACTAAATTGTTGGTAAGTGGTGAGATTCAGCAAGCCATGAACCAAATCAACGCTTACAAATAGAACTGACAATTCCACAAATTGTTGAACAATACTTATTGCCATCTGAATGATTTCAGAGCAAAATGCGCTTGCATTTGACTGCTCACCCAGCATTCAAGAGATTGTTCCACCATAAGATACGATCTTAGGTCTACCAAGGAGACGCTAGCCATGCTATCTCGTTTATTAAAAGCTAAAATCCACCGTTGCGTCGTTACACAAGCAGAATTACATTATGAAGGTTCTTGTGCAATTGACGGTATTCTTCTAGATTTAGCCGGTATCCGTGAATATGAAGAAATTCATATGTGGAACGTGACTAATGGTAAGCGTTTTACCACTTATGCCATTCGTGGTGAAGAAGGTTCTGGCATTATCTCTGTAAATGGCGGTGCTGCTCACCAAGCAGATATTGGCGACTTGATGATTATCGCAACTTTTGGCGATTTCACAGAAGCTGAAGCAAATGCACATAAGCCACGTTTAGTCTACGCGAACCCAAACAACACTGTGAACCACACAGCGAACTGTATTCCAGTTCAAGTTGCATAAGTTAAAGCATTTAAAGATTCTAAAAAGCCCGCAATTTTGCGGGCTTTTTTATGGCTGAAATATGCATTATTGATTACGAAAATTCAGTATTAGACGCATATCACTACATACAACTCAACAGCTCAATTTATTTGTCTACCCTGCTCTCGGGCCCTTCCACCATGCTTGATTTTGTTTACAATCAAAGGGCTGTAAATGCTCTCCGACCAACCCCACCAACAAAGGCTGACCATTTTCTTGTACCTTTAGCTCTGCATATTGCGCATCGCGATAGCACGCTTCCAAGCCTTCAGCAAATAAAAAACTGCTCGCAGCGGGATATAAACCCTCAAATCTATCGTCAGGATTTTTGAGCACCAGTTTTGTGGATGAGCTTGGATACTGCGCTAGTAACTCTGGGTTGAAACTGGTTCGAATCACTCTACGCTGTGCATCAAGCTGCGCATAACTCACAATACTTTTTTGATCGGCAAAATAGTCACGGTGTACATTTTCTTCTTTGTTCGCTTTGGCAGCCTGCCCATTGGCAGATTGCTCTACAGAAGGTAGACCACCAAAATAGAGCTGATAATTCAAGGCCATATAATCCCCTTGAATCAAAGAGCGCGGATCGACGGGTTGCAGCTTCACATAAATACTCTGACTGTTTGCCAGATGCCATTCATGACGTGCAATCATCAATACAAATAAAAGAATACTGAGTACAGCTAAACCAATAGGAAGCATTTTTTTATTGAGTATGTTCATCATGCTCCTCCCACTTGTTTAAGCTGTTTCGCAGATAACATCTTGGTGATGCCAAGCAGCAAAAGACCAGAGATCAAAATCGTTAAACTTTTCAATAAAAAACTCAGACCCAAATTGTAGTACAGCATCCATAAGCTAAAAATGATCAACACGATGCAAAGGGCTTTAACCAAAGATTGCTGATAGACCTGCGCCCATGCCAATAAAACCAATAACAAGAAAATTCCAAAATAGCCCATCGCAATCAGCACAAGGCCCAATAGCAGTAACGGCCATTTTTCGCTCCCCACCTGTTTTTGCTGATTTGCGATGTAAAGACCAAGCCAAACTACAGGCAGTAGATAACAGACAAATAGGTCAAGAATGCCATGTTGGGTCTGTTCAAACTGTAGAACGTTATTTGACAGCGTCTGCAACACCACAACCGTCAATACGATGCATAACATCCATAACACAATGCTTTTTCGATACATCGTGTGCAACCAAGCTGTTGCACTCCCGAGCAAGAAAATCAGTAGAATATAATTCAATCCAATCACAGCTAAGATGACATGTTCATCGCTCATAAAAAGATCGGCATCAAATAGTGTGGCCACTGCAAGGCCGTATCCTGCAATGAGTTGAATAAAAACAATAAACCAATGCATTCGACTAAACAAACAGAGCAAGATAACGCCAATTTGCAACACTAAAATAAACGAAATGCTATTGGTCAAGCTCTCTGTATGAATGAAGACCGCAGATTGGCCACATACCCATAAGCAGTAAGCAAATTGGCGACTAAAGATACTTTTAGCTCGTCGAATCAACCACCAAGCCACAGCTACAAAAACTAAGCCCATGACGATCGAAAACGCCTTCCAATAGGTCAGCAATAAGCTCGATAAAATAATGCCTGCCAACCATGCCCCAATCGCTAAAGGAATAACCGCAAATTTAGTCTGTGGCAGAAATTTCATCAGTGCCCAACTGATCACCGCAAACCAAGCAAATATCAGCAAAGCAAAAACCAGCAATCCTGCAATCGAATCAGATAAAATATGTTCTGCCCATTGGAAAATCAAAATACTGAAACTCGCAGCAAGACCCGCGGCTTGTAAACTGGTTTCTAATGCACGATGTTGTCGATAAAAATAGATAATCAGATAAATTGGAAGCAACGATGCAAAAATTAAATATTGCCATTGATACTGATCTACCCCATTTCCACAGTATAAAAACATGCAATACATCGACATTAGTGTAATGAATGCAATAAATACAAAGCGCAGTGCAGCATAATATTTCAAACACAAGGTCACACATATTGCCGTCAATATATTCATACAAAGTAAATACCACCATGAATGATCAACGATTAAATAGCTTTGTTTAAAATATAAAAATAATGCCAATTGACTGATCAAACACAGTAACGCAAAGACTCCGATATTCGATCGATATAACCAAGGTAAAAGCAGCAAAACCCAAACTAAAAATAACAGATAACTGTCTGCACCTGTTTGATAGACCTGCCCGATCACAGCTAAACTTAATCCGAGCAACAAAGCACTTAAAGCATCTAAGCTTTGCTGAATCCAAGCATGCCTTACAAAATATACACTCGTCACAGCACTCAGTACCAACAGCAACATTGGAATTGCCAATTGAATAAATTTGGGTAACATCAACCAGTTTGCCGCGATCAAATACACGAAACTGGCAGCTATCAGTGCAACACCGATCACTTGCAGATACCGAATGACCTGTACATCTTGGAACAGATCTGTTGAAAACTCTTGATCTAACTGTGAACGATGCAGCTTTATATTCTGCTGCTGAGAATGCTGAGGAGCGGTCATTTTTTATCATTATGCAATCATGGTTGATTTATCGGCACGATAGCATGCTTTGACACACTTTATATAAATGCTTACAAATCCAATCTTATAAATTTACTTATCTAAAATTTTGCAAATGATTCTAAGCAATAATCCCCCATCATCACTCAAACAGGTCTATACTCAAGACACATCGCTTCAGGGCGGGGTGAAATTCCCCACCGGTGGTAAATTTGCTGGGTTGAAAGCCCTGCAAAAAGCCCACGAGCCAATCGTTTAAACGCGATTCGCAGATCAGGTGCAATACCTGAGCCGACGGTATAGTCCGGATGAAAGAAGACGACGTCACATCTCTATATCATTGATCATTTTCAATATATATCGTAACGCCACTATTTCACATGTCCTGAAATGTTCAACCGTATCTAAAATTTACGCGAGCGTTTCAATGTCTAGTTTAATTCAACCCGAAATTTTCTTTTCTGCCCTTCCACCTGCAGAACAGCGCATGCTGCAAGCCTTAGAAGACATTCGTCAAGGCAAGCCTGTTTTAGTCATGGACGATTTTGACCGTGAAAATGAAGCCGACCTGATTGTTGCTGCAGAAACACTGACTGTAGAAACCATGGCACGTATGATTCGTGACGGTTCAGGGATTGTCTGCCTGTGTTTAACCGATGCTCAAGCCAATCATTTAGAACTTCCACCCATGGTATCTGATAACTCTAGCCATTTTAAAACTGCCTTTACCGTAACCATTGAAGCTGCGGAAGGTGTTACTACTGGAGTTTCTGCAAAAGACCGAACAACTACAGTCAAAACCGCAATTAAAGATGGTGCTGTTGCTGCTGACTTAAACCGTCCGGGTCATGTTTTTCCTTTACGTGCGCGTGAAGGCGGCGTATTGACCCGTCGCGGACATACTGAAGGGACTATTGATTTGGCACGTCTGGCCGGTTTAAAACCTGCAGGTGTTTTGTGTGAATTAACCAACCCAGACGGCACAATGGCGAATGGCGTACAAGTTTTAGCGTATGCACAAACCCATCATTTGACTGTACTCACTATTGAAGAGATTGTGCAATATCGTTTACAGCACAATCTCTAGTGCGAATAAGTTAAAGATCTACACGTTCATAAAAAAGGCTGATTGAATCAGCCTTTTTTATTTTTTACTGCACATTTCAAGTTAAGAATTAAACCGTGAATATGCTATAGATGCCATAGATGGCAACCACCACTAAAATCAGCCCACACAGTGCCAACAATTTTTTATACCAGCGTGATTTCGACAATCGATGAAAAGACAAATACACCAAAGACAAGGTCGCGAAATCTAAAACGATCCAACTCAGGGTCAACACAATTAAACTCAGATTAAGATGAGGAGTAATTCCTACAAACTGCGGAAAAAATGACGCGAAGAAAATAATATCCTTAGGATTTGAAATCCCCACAATTAGTCCTTGCTTAAAACCCCCTTGTGCTGCTTTTAACTGCAGAGATTGTGTAGTGGGCTGTATAGTTACTTCTTTTAAAATATCAAATCCAATATAAGCAATATATAAACAACCCAGTATTTTGATGCCATCGAGCCAGTGCGCATTCACATTTAAAATGCCTTTTAAAATACACACCGACAGTACGATCAAAATCAGTGAAGCAAAATTCGTCCCGACAATGGTTTGAAATGCCTTTTTATATCCGCCTTGTAAACCTGAACTTGCGACCAACAGCATGACAGGTCCAGGTGTTGCAATCATTACGATGACGGCCACACAATATAAAAAGTACTCCGAATAATTCACGCTGAGATTCCTTCACTTATTTTTTTTACATCACGATAAATTTCATAAATAAAAAAAGAGGACTTAGTCCTCTTCATCCATGTTTTGTAATAAATGCAAGCGAATGGCATCTGCTCTTAAAAATGCCAAATCATAGCTGGCTGTGGCGAGTGCTAAAACACGACGCTCAAATTCATCCCACAACGGTCGCACCTGTTTGTAATGTATCCCGAGTCCACTTTCATCTGTGAAATGACGGTTTTTTTCGCAGAGCTTGAGTGCGTGATACAGTTTACGGCCTTTGCTTGCATCTGGACGTAAGCGAACTCGCTTAGACAAGACAAAGCCTTCGACATGGATGATATCTGCTTGCGGCAACATCGGTATTAAAATTTGATCTAATTGTGCATCTAAACGACACCAAATGGCCGTGTGTTGCTCTGCTGTATAGGTATTCCATTTTATGACTTCATGGTTAAAGCGGCGGCAACCACGACAGACTGAATCACCAAATACCGTAGAACAACGCCCTGCACATGGGGTTAACGAGGCAATTCGACGATCAGTACTCAAAACCGGCTCCATTCAAGCAATATTTATGGGATAAAAACAACTCGGCATGACTATACACGCTAAAACTACTGAAATGAAGCTATGATCAAATGTGTGGTTAAAAGCCATCGCTTTACTCGCTTATTCATCCAAATCACGGTAGAATGTGCGCCTTAATTTTTATCCTGTTTATTCATTTGGAGTACTCCATGAACGCTACTGTAGAACAGCTTGCACCTGTAGAACAGCAAGCGACCTCTGGTTGGGTTGTTGCCGCACTTTATCAATTCAAAGAAGTTCAAGATCCTGCTGATCTTCAACAACGTCTTTTAGACTTGGTAAAAACCATCAACCTTTGCGGTACTCTAATTGTGGCAGGTGAAGGTATTAACGGTACGGTTGCCGGTGACCGTAAATCTGTAGATATCATCCATCAATTCCTTCTCAATGAAGGCTTCAATGCGATGGAATACAAAGAATCGCATAGCGCGGATAAACCATTCCGTAAAATGAAGATCAAACTGAAAAAAGAAATCGTGACTTTAGGTGTGGAAGTGAAACCACGTGATTTAGTCGGTCACTATCTTGATCCTAAAGAATGGAATGAACTAATTGCACGTGATGACGTAATCCTAATTGATACACGTAACGACTATGAATACAAAGCAGGTACATTTAAGGGTGCGATTGACCCGAAAACTGAGACTTTCCGTGAATTCCCTGAATACGTGAAAAAAGAGCTTGAGCAGCATAAAGATAAGAAAATTGCCATGTTCTGTACAGGCGGTATTCGCTGTGAAAAATCAACCTCACTTTTACTTCAAGAAGGCTTTAATGAGGTTTATCACCTTAAAGGCGGTATCTTAAAATATTTAGAAGAAACCCCTGTTGAAGAAAGCATGTGGGAAGGTGAATGTTTCGTATTTGACGGTCGTACTGCTGTCACTCACGGTATGGAAGAAGGCGAAAATATCAAATGTCACGCATGCGGTTGGCCACTGGCTCCTGCTGAAGTTGAACTTCCGAGCTACGAACACGGCGTATCATGCAAATACTGTATCGACAAAACCACTGAACAGCAAAAAGCAGGCTTCCGTATGCGTCAATCACAAATTGTGGCAGCAAAACGTAAGCGTCTCTAAGCAAAATTTGTTGTAACGATATATAAATAAAAGCCCTATTTTTAGGGCTTTTTTTACGCATTCTCAACAGTGACTTAATTTTTTTGACAAAATAACTATATCTGGTTATTTACGAGAATCAGTTCGCGCATTTATGCTTATTCTGATCAATTGATCCGAGAAAATCATTATAGATAATTGAAAAGGAAAGCATTATGCCAAAATTAATCAACTCTCCTATTGCAACCTCAAGGCGCCTTGCTTTACCCGCTCCACGTGTAAAAGAAAGTGTTGCAGAATTAAAACACCTCCTTAACCAACAGTCGCATATTTTGATAGTCAGTATTGCCACATGCATTGGTGCAATTTTTGCCTTATTTATTGCTTATACCTTGCACTTACAACCCACTCTGCTCAACATTCTTGGACTTTGTGCGATTCCATTTGCTTTATCGCTGAGCTTACGCCAAGTCTATATTCACACCCTGTTAAATATGGAACATGATGATTAATTTGCGCACCTTGCAAAGCTACTTATTGCAACTTTGTCCTACGCTGTTCAGTATATAAAACGATTTTTAAGGCTGCTAAAGCGCCAAAATCAAAAATAAAATCCAAACTGCACAGCGTAAACTCAGTAATATAAAAACCGTACTCTATGCCTATCAATTATTCAGTTTTACTATTACTCAGCATTGCTCAATACCATCACGCATTAATACATTTTCCTTCTAATTCAGCCTACGTGCTACTTAATACAAGATGAACTCAACATTTGTTGTTTTTGCTTAGGTGGTTTCAGGAATATTTAAAACGGAACTTTACCCACTGCGCTTTTCAACATAGGATAAATACACCTTTTCTCTGCCTTAGCTACCATGACTTTAACTGAATGGATCATTTCAATCATGGAACAATTGGGTTATCTCGGTATTGCCCTGCTCATGTTTCTTGACAATGTCTTCCCCCCAATCCCCTCTGAAATCATTATGCCCTCGGCTGGCTATTCTGCCTCCCAAGGTCAACTACTCCTCATTGGTGTCATTATTTCAGGTTGTGTCGGTTCTTTACTGGCGGCTGCATTGCTATATTGGATTGGCTATAAATTTAAGCATGAATCCATCTTTCACTTCGTCGATCGCTATGGAAAGTATTTATTTATCAAATCGGCAGATGTAAAAAAATCTCTAGCATGGTTTGAGCAATACGGTCACCGCATTGTATTTTTCGGACGAATGATTCCAGCTGTGCGTTCTCTCATTAGTATTCCTGCTGGAATGAGCCGCATGCCATTTTGGAAGTTTATGTTTTATAGTGGTTTAGGTACGATTATTTGGACCACTTTTTTAGCTTGTATGGGTTTTTATTTAGGTGAAAATCAGCAGTTAATGCAGCAAATATTTAGTAAAGTTGGCCATGTGATTATTCTGATCACAGTCATCATTATTGCTTGGATTTTGTACCGTCGACATCAACGTCGACCTCGTTAATTTTTTGTTTTGGGGCTTAAATGAAACACTATCTCCTACACTTTGCTGCTGTTTATAGCATCGCCTTGGTGCTTTTGATTACCGTATTAATTTTTGGATTAAATCTTGGTGGTATTACATTAATTCCTACATTGGTGGCATGTGCATTAATCAGCGTTGGGCATTTTGTAAAGAAAGAACAACGTGTGCCTAGCAACCATGAAAAGATCCAACTGGTTTGGGGCTCCAGTGCCGTTGCAATCATCATTGGTAGCTTTTTTGTGCTGTTCTTGGTGCTGATGAATCCCAATGCCGAAAGCATTATGAAGTCTGTGGATAATGCAGGCATTGGGCTAACTGCTGTAATTATGCTCTGCATGGTCGCCATTCATGGCACGATATTTCATATTGCCTACGGTTGGTATGCAGACTACTGCGCTAAAAAATTATAAATTTTTTTAACTTATTCCGTTAGAATTTGAATCAATACCCTTCACTGAAACTTAAAATTGAGTGAAGAAACTTCGGGCAAGCTATACTCGCTCTTTATAAAACGAAAACATGAACATTAAATAATGAAAAAATACATCATCACATTTAGCATTGCTTATGCCCTCGCCATGGTCGCTGTCGCAGCCATAGAGTCTTTCTTTGATTTACCCGGTGGTTCATCCATTACCTGTCTCATCGTGGGCGGTTTTGCTGCGGCATCCAGCTTTGTTAAAGACCATCAGCGAGTGCCAAATAAGTTAGAAAAGCGAACTTTGATTTGGAGCTGTATTTTAGCTTCGGTTCTCATCAGTGTCGTTGCTACAGTCATTTGTCTCTTGATCTTCCCTGAAACCCAAGCCTTTATTCAAATGGCGCTAACGCAATTACCCGCTTGGGTCTGGCTGCTTGCTATCAGCTTTACCTTATTCATCCATTATCTCATGTTGGCTTTATCTTTTGGATGGATGGCAAAGAGCTTCTTAAAAGCCAAACGTAGTTAAGCCTTTAGACTAACTTTGAATTGAAAAGGTATAGCGCTAAAAAAAGCACCCCAAGGTGCTTTTTTTAAATTTCGTCGAAATTAATTTGGTGTGTGATACATCAAATATAATTCGTTCAAATTGGTTGGGATTTCTTCTGCAAGTTCATCCATCAACTGACCATTACGACGGAAAGATTCCATTTGTGGATCTTCTTCATCAATGCCGCTGAACACCATGATTGGCAAAGTTAAATCTACCAATTGTTCTTCAAACTCGTCGGTGAACCATGCATCTTCGTTTAGGAACATGGCATCAACGAAGCCAACACTCCAGTCACCAAGACTTGATTCAACATCGGCTTCTTCAATTTCAAATGGAAATTCAATACCATCTTCATTGGCAAGATTCTGACGAATCGATTCGAGCCATGCTTTTACTTGTGCAATAATTTCAGCAGGTACTTTTTTCTGATTGTTATCAAAAAGTTCGTCTAGCCATTTATCAAAAGCTGGGCCTACTGCAATTGCACATAAAAAACCATGAGTCGCTGCAAAATCTAGACCATGCTCGTTGTCATCGCCGTCTAAATAGTCACTCAAAAGGTCTAAATCTAAAGCACTCATTTCAAATCCAGAGTTAGAAACTTAATGCGTAAGCATAGCATTTTCAAGCGCTATGCTAAATCGCTATTTAGTCTTCTTCGTCATCAAAATCATCGTCATCGTCGATGTCGTAATCAAAATCTTTAAGCTCACGTTCAAGACGGCGCTGAGCCAGAAGGTCATCAATAAGTCGGCGCTTTTCTAACGATTCTTTCGCGCTAGTTTTTGCACTGGCCTCATCGAAATTCACATCATCATCACCGTAGTTATCATCTAGTTCAAAATCTGTAGAAGACACCAAAACTACCTCATAATGAAAAAAATTGAAGGGGTCTAGCCGCTATTTATATGGGATATAAAATATTGTCAAGTTTTATTTGTTTTTTTAACAACTAAACTTTAAAAATAGGGCTTTTTTTCTTACCAAAACCTGTGGCATGATATAATCCACCCTGCGTCCTTCATTTTTATGACAGTCAAAGATGACTCGTAAAATAATCGATGCATGGGATGAACTTGAAAACAACAATTTCAGCCCCACCTAAATTACTGAATTTAAATTTTTAATATCTCATTGGACAGCTTGATGCTGTACCGTCCTAATGGGATAAGCCAGCTATTAACAAGATTTAATGAGACGATCGTGCTAAAATGCACGGTTTTTTACTGCCACAGATTCAACGAAGAGTAAGCAAAGATGAGCGATATGACTTCCCCTACTTCTCAAGTAGCGGCTCTGATTAGCCGAGGCAAAGAGCAAGGTTACCTAACTTTCGCCGAGGTTAACGATCATCTCCCGGACTCAATCACTGAAAGTGAACAGATTGAAGACATCATTCAGATGTTGAATGACGTGGGTATTCCGGTACATGATCGTGCACCAGAAACTGACGATACAATGTTTGAAGGTGGCAGCGAAGCGACTGACGAAGTTGCTGAAGAAGAAGCCGCTGCTGTACTTGCATCTGTTGAAAATGAACCCGGTCGTACCACTGACCCTGTGCGTATGTATATGCGCGAAATGGGTACAGTTGAGCTTTTGACACGTGAAGGCGAAATTAGCATTGCAAAACGCATCGAAGAAGGTATTCGTGATGTTTTACATTCTATTGCTTATTGGCCAAATGCAGTCGAAGTTGTATTGCAAGAATATAAAGATTATGAAGCGGGTGAACGCCGTTTAGCTGATATTCTTTCTGGTTATTTAGATCCAGAATCTGACGAAGCCATCCCAGAAGTGATCGATGAAGATGATTCTGAGATCGATGAAGATGAAGCGTCAACCAACAAGCCAACTAAAGATGTCAAACTTGATGATGACGATGAAGAAGAAGAGTCTGAAGGTGATGATGATTCTGAAGGCGAATCTGGTCCAGATCCTGAAATTGCTAAAGCACGTTTCACTGAGCTTGAACAAGCATGGTTAGTCACTAAAGCTGCAATTGAAAAACATGGTCGTAACAGTAAAGAAGCTGCTGCTGCACTTGAAGCACTTGCAACTGTGTTCATGATGTTCAAATTCACACCACGTTTATTCGACATCATCTCTGATTTGATTCGTAATACCCATGACCAAATCCGTACTTCTGAACGTGAAGTTATGCGCTATGCAGTACGTCGTGGTCGTATGGACCGTACTCAATTCCGTACGTCATTCCCAGGCCAAGAATCTAACTTTGCTTGGTTAGATGAACAAATTGCTAAAGCACCTGCAGAAATGAAAGGCTATCTTGAAAAAGTCCGCCCTGACGTTCTGGCATTCCAACAAAAAATCGCTGACATTGAGAAAGAACTTGGTTTAGATGTTAAAGGCATCAAAGACATTTCTAAACGTATGTCGATTGGTGAAGCGAAAGCTCGCCGTGCGAAAAAGGAAATGGTTGAAGCTAACTTACGTTTGGTAATTTCGATTGCGAAAAAGTACACCAACCGTGGTTTGCAATTCCTCGACTTGATCCAAGAAGGTAACATCGGCTTGATGAAAGCGGTGGATAAATTCGAATATCGTCGTGGTTATAAGTTCTCTACTTATGCAACTTGGTGGATTCGTCAGGCGATTACACGTTCGATTGCCGACCAAGCACGTACTATTCGTATTCCAGTACACATGATCGAAACCATTAACAAGATCAACCGTGTATCTCGCCAACTTCTTCAAGAAATGGGTCGTGAACCGACACCTGAAGAATTAGGTGAACGTCTAGAAATGGACGAAGTGAAAGTTCGTAAAGTGCTTAAAATCGCGAAAGAACCAATTTCAATGGAAACACCAATTGGTGATGACGAAGATTCGCATCTTGGTGACTTCATTGAAGACGGCAACATCACCTCTCCGATTGATGCTGCAACGTCTGAAGGCTTAAAAGAAGCAACACGTGAAGTTCTTGAAAACTTGACTGAACGTGAAGCAAAAGTCTTGAAAATGCGTTTTGGTATCGATATGCCAACCGACCATACTCTGGAAGAAGTGGGTAAACAGTTTGACGTAACACGTGAACGTATTCGTCAGATTGAAGCGAAAGCTTTACGTAAACTTCGCCATCCATCACGTTCAGAGCATTTGCGTTCATTCCTTGAGAATGACTAACCTATAACTAGGACAATGCAGGCTTGAATATGGGGTTTTCCACCCCATATTATGAGCATGTAGCAAATGATTCCAAATACCTGCTCATTGCAGGTATTTTTAAATAATGAGGTGTCCCATGACTGATATGACTAATCGCGCTCCTTCACGTGAATTGCAAGAGCATCTTTGGGTCTTCCCTATGGACTACCCAATTAAATTGATTGGTAATGCTGGTGAAGAACTTCGCCTTGCAGTGAATGAAATTTTTGTTAAACATTTTCCTGATTTTGATGGCAGCAAAATGACTGTGACTCCATCTCGTACAGGTAAATATCATTCAATTACTGCTCAATTACGTTTCGAAGAGTTAGAACAAGTACATGCGGTCTATGCGGATTTAGCAGCTTGTAAACACATTCGTACCGCGCTGTAATTCTGTTGATTTAAATAAAAAAGCACGCTTTAGGGCGTGTTTTTTATGTCTAAGTATAATAGTAATACCCTCAAGTAATTCAGTATTTAACCCCCCTTTTGTACGTCTAATTCATTATAATCCATACATGACTTTGATAGAAAAGGACACGAAATACGTGACTGAAACTGTTCAAAAACCCGAATTAATCATTCGTCAATATAACCACCTTACCCCTTATGCAGACCGCTTTTTAGAGATGAAAACTCTCACCGAACAGCGAGATGAATACTCACCCGATGAGCTGTGGATATTGCAACATCCCGATGTATTAACTCAGGGGCAAGCTGGCAAACCTGAACATATTTTGGTGCAAAGTAACATCCCTGTGGTACAAACAGACCGTGGTGGACAAGTCACTTGGCATGGACCGGGTCAGTTGGTCGCTTATTTCATGTTTGACTTAAATCGCTTAGGTTGGAACGTGCGTACGCTGGTTTCCTATGCAGAAAACTTGATGATCGAACTGCTGAAAAAGTACGGCATCGACGCTTATGCCAAGCCTGATGCACCCGGTGTTTATGTTGCAGAACGCAAAATTGGTTCTCTCGGTTTTAAAATTCGTAAAGGCCGCAGTTATCACGGTTTGGCACTGAATATCGATTGTGATCTATTTGGTTTTCATACCATTAATCCATGTGGCTATGCTGGATTAGAAATGGTTCGTATACAAGATTTGGTGCAAGATTACCCTAAATTTGAAAACTTATGCGTCGATATCATTGATACTTTGAAAAACAGTGGTTACTTTAAAGACGTAACAGTCAAACAACTATAAAAGACTTTGCTTTCTCAAATAAAATAATTTAGAGTAAAAGCTCTAAATTAATAATTATAGATAAGGGATGTACACGTGATTGCAACTAAATCCGTTAAACCCGCGCTCCAGCAGGCCTATGTCAAACTCATGATGGATGTGATTGGCAGAGGTCTGGTCATGGCGAGCCAGGTCGATGAAGAAATTAAACAAGAAGTTGCTAAATTTCCAGTTAATTTTATTTTATCTATGAATGTTTTTCCAAATGGTGCTGCATTTGTCGCGCAAGTCACGGAAGACCATCAACTCAAACTCCTCACACCCGGCACTCAAAAGCCTGACTTAACCATTACGTTTAAGCATTTGAATCATGCCTTTTTGGTCTTCTCATTTCAAGAAAGTACCGCACAAGCCTTTGCCAATGACCGCATGATCGCCGATGGTGATTTGTCTTATGCCATCCGACTGGTGCGTTGTCTCAACAAAATGGAAGCGTTAATTTTACCTAAATTGGTGGCTGAATTGGCTGTCAAAGAATATCCAACACATTTAAGCCTAAAAGAAAAACTGAGCGGTGCTGCAAATATTTATTTAAAAGTAGCCCAGTCTTATTTAAAACGGAGCGCATAACACATGGCTAAACCATATTACGAATTTTTCTGTCCTGTAAAAGTGATTGCTGGCCATGCTGCTTTAGAACACATTCCATTCGAACTGTCTACTTTAGGTGCTAAACGCCCCATGATCATTACTGACAAAGGCGTTCGCAGTAATCAATTACTTGCACCGATTGAAGCGGCATTTGAAAGTACCGAGACGGTGATTGGCTATATTTTTGATGATGTTCCGCCAGACTCAAGTCTAGAAACCGTACGTAAAGCGGCTCAACTTTACCGCGACAACCAATGTGATGCCATTATTGCCGTCGGTGGCGGTTCAGTGATTGATACCTCTAAAGCAACCAACATCTTGGTATCTGAAGGTGGTGATGACTTACTGAAATACTCAGGTGCGCACAACTTACCAAAACCTTTAAAACCATTTTTTGTGATTCCAACAACCTCAGGGACAGGTTCAGAAGTGACTATGGTCGCTGTGGTTTCTGACCCTGAAAAGAATGTAAAAATGGCCTTTGCATCGAATTATTTGATGCCACATGCGGCAATTCTTGACCCACGTATGACGCAAACTTTGCCACCTCATCTTACGGCGATGACAGCGATGGATGCGATGACGCATGCCATTGAAGCCTATACGTGCATGGCGGCGAACCCGATTTCAGATGCCTATGCAACTGCCGCAATCAAGAAAATCAGCAATAGTTTATTTGGTGTATTAGATAATGCCAGCGATGCGCATGGTCGCTTAGAACTTGCACAAGCCTCAACGATGGCAGGAATTGCATTTTCAAACTCAATGGTTGGATTAGTCCACTCATTGGGTCATGCTTTAGGTGCTGTTGCTCACCTGCCCCACGGCTTATGCATGAATTTATTCTTGCCGTATGTGTTGGAATACAACAAAGAAGTGAATGGCGATAAGATTGCTGAATTGCTATTACCACTGGCTGGTCCTGATATTTATGCACAAACACCGGCCAACCTCCGCGCTGAAAAAGCCATTTCAACGCTTTTAGCCATGCGTGACCGCTTGTTTAGTTTGACCAAATTACCACGTACTTTGAGTGAAACAGGTAAAGTGACTGAAGCTCAATTAGATGAAGTGGCAGAGAAAGCACTGAATGATGGATCTATTATTTATAATCCTAAAGAAGCCAGCTTAGAAGACCTCAAAACTATTCTAAAAAAAGCTTGGTAATTGCTGAAAAATAAGCGAATATAGCGAAAAATTAAGCCTGATGTTTTTTTAAACATCGGGCTTTTCACTTGCAGAACGCAATATCAGTTATTTTTTAATCAAACTGGCATAATTTCTGCTAAAAATAATTTCAAAGTTACTGACAAAATGTACCAATTTGGAGTAGATTGGCGCACTTTTGTTTTAAAACGTAGGGGGGATCGTTCGTCTCAAACGATCCTTAGAATATGACTGATCCTTGATCAACGATAAGAGGATAACGCCGTTGACAAATTACTCTGGGACTCAATCTGCAGCAAAACTGAAAAAAAATCTTGTGCTGTGGCATATCATCATTATTGGTCTGGCATATATTCAGCCTCTAACCTTATTTGATACTTTTGGCTTGGTATCAGACGGAAGTCAAGGACATGTCCCAACTTCTTATATTTTTGCACTTGTGGCCATTCTTTTAACATCAATCAGTTATGGACATATGATCCGCCGCTATCCATCATCGGGTTCGGCGTATACCTATGCTCAAAAATCCATTCACCCAAACGTTGGCTTCATGGTTGGCTGGTCATCTTGGCTAGATTATTTACTTTCACCTCTCGTCAACATTATCTTGGCAGATATTTATCTAAGAGCCTTATTCCCAGATGTAAATAACTGGATTTGGGTAATTGGATTGACTGTAATTATGACGGTCATCAATTTATTTGGTTCACGTTTTGTCGCTCGCTTTAACAGTACTATAGTGTTCGTACAGTTAGGGGTAATCTTCTACTTTGTTTATGAAGTTTACTTACTCCTTACCCAAGGTGTTTATGCAGATGGCACTTTAAATCCAGATAAAGCTGGACTTTGGTCACTTGCTCCTTTTTGGAATGAAATGACCACGATTGGTGCTTTAATTGGCGGTGCGACAATTTTGTGTTTTTCTTTCACAGGTTTTGACGCATTATCATCACTTGCGGAAGAAACCAAAGATGCTGAAAAAACCTTGCCTAAAGCAATTTTCTCAACCGCATTAATTGCCGGCATTATATTTATTGTCAGCACATATTTTATCCAGCTATTTTTCCCTAGCAATGCAAATTTGTATTTTAATCCATTGGATGAATCACAACCGGTAATGCTGGAAGCGCTTGGCAACACAACAATTTTAACCGCAATTACTGGTATTGCATTCAAAAATCTAGTGCTCTATTTTGCAGTTATCGCCGTTCTTGCTTCAGGTATTTCGGCACATGCGGGTGTATCACGCTTAATGTATGTCATGGGCCGTGATGGTGTGATTAACAAAAAGATTTTTGGTCATATTAGCCCTAAACTCCACACACCAACTTATAATATTTTAATTGTTGGTGTAGTTGCACTTACTGCGGGTTTCCTTGATCTTGAGCATATTGTTAACCTAATCAGCTTTGGTGCATTAACTGCATTCAGTTTTGTCAATTTTTCTGTAATTTCACGTTATGCATTACGTGATGGAAGAACTAAATCATTAAAGGAAATCATTAACTATGTGATTATTCCTACACTTGGTTTTGCCAGTGTATTCCTAATGTGGTTAGAAATTGATGAGATGGCACTTAAACTAGGACTAGCTTGGGCTGTTATTGGTGTTGGTTATTTAGCATACAAAACCAAAGGTTTTAAACACCCTGCGCCGCAACATAACGAATTTGATGATAAATTCTAATCAAGTTTATCTCTAAACAAAAAAGGCGCTTAAAGCGCCTTTTTTGTTTTAAATATACCAATTAAGGTTGTATGGATTTTCTAGATTGCTGAAATTGAATTGAAATTTCTTCACACTTGTCTGGTGTATTGCCTTTTAATTCAACCGATGCTCCATCACCGTGTGACCATATACCATCTTCAACAGTCTCTAAATTTACAGCTGCTTCAAATATATGCTGTTGTTGTGGATAGAGTTTGATATCTATAGGTGTATCACATACTTGTTTTGGAAAATATGGTCTAACCTGCTCGAATAATTGCATGGTTAATGGCATATCACATTGCAAATGAATGGTGACTGGTACGCTATTGGTATTTTTTAAGATCAATTGAACATTTTGCGAATTAAGATCCGCTTGGGCAGCAGGTATTTCTACATACGTTTTTGTGTCAATCGACTGACGATCAAATGGATTGAGGAAGGCTAATTTACGTTCCACGCCATAACAAGAATCCTGCACGGAAGCTGAAAACTCTAAATATCGTGTCCCCAAGATAATTGTTCCGCGGCCATCCCCTGCATGACCGATATCAATGATTGGATCACCTGTACCTTCAATTGTAACCCCACCACTTCGAAAAAACTCTATGTCACAACCCGCTAAAACGCTGATCAAGCCACAAAGGGTTAAAGTCTTAAAATTTAATTTTCGCATCATGTTGATAAACTCCAAAGCGAAATGCACGATTTGCTTCAGGATTCCCGTCATCCATTGCGCAACGCTCCGCGGCAAGTTTTAAAAGTTGTAGTGAGTATTTCTGCCAAAGCTCTAAGCTCATTTCATGTAATTTATTAATCGATTCTTCTGTTAATTCGTCAGCACAAATGGCTTGTTCTAAGTAAGGTATTTCATCAGGATTCAATAAATTATGCAAACCCGCTTCTAAATGCGCTTGAACATTTCGTGTTAAAATTTTACGCGCTTCTAACTGCGAAGGATCTGGAATAAAACGACGTTGTTGTAAATACACCTGCCCATCTTTTTCAATGGCAATTTCCAAACGAACAAGTTCATTGAGTACCGAACGCGGATGACGTTCTGTTGAAATTCTTTTCACCAGCATTTCAAAGCTATTTTCTGACTCACTACTAAAGGGCAATGAATCCCCCCAGCCTTCTGCAAGCCACAAACCCATCACACGTGATGGCACACTAATTGGCTCAGAAACAGTCGCTTCGGTCAGATCCTTACCCTCAGAAATCACTTCTTTATAAGCAGTCACGTCTTTACGGTGTAGACCAGAAAGTAAACTGATCGCAGAAATCGTCGGTTTTTGATCGATACGCTCTAACTCATGTACAGCTTGTTGGAAAAAAACCGGTTTCAATGCAGCAGTAAACTCGGTATATCCCACACCTGAGCGAATCAGCCATTGGCTCAGCTCATTCATCAGCACCAATACTTGCTGTAAATTTTGATCTGCCTCATTAGTGAGAAGTTTGCTCATTGAATTGCCATGAAAATTAGACTGCATAAGTGAAATTTTCGCATTGTTTAATCTACTTCACAATTTTTATCTGATGAGATCTTGAGGATATTCAGTAAAAAAATGATTATTTACATTAAAATGCGTAAAAGAAACACTGATCGAGATATCTAAACTTTCAACACTATGCCACCAACCAATTGGGATAAATAAGGTTTCCCCTGGCTGCAAAATGCACTCGAACGGTGTCACATTTTCTAACAGTGGATAGTCTGCTAGATCAGCCTTTGCGACGTCTGAAACCTGACTGAATACCCAATGATCGTTATACATATACGGCATTTGCCATGCAGGAATCAAAGTCACTTTTTTACGTCCATAGATTTGTGCCAACATATTATTGGTTAAGTCATAATGCAGTGGTGTAAATGTGCCTGCAGGGCCAAACCATAAAAAATGTCGATCTTTGATCTCGTTTTGACAATAACCTTTGGCGAAGTCACCTAGATCTTCACTTATCTTTTGCATGAACTGCTTATTTTGAGCGGCGTTATTCGCAGTTAAATAAATGTCATTGCTACGCTTAGTGGCTTTGATTTGTGCGACAAAATCTTGCATCAAAACAATGCGTTGCAGCTGTACCGATTTTTTTTCAAAATCTTGATACTGCTCACGATGCATCTGGACTTCAACCAACTCATTTTCAAAATGCTGTGCAAAATATTCAGGACTCCATTTATGCAATGCAGGCCAATGTTGCATCCCACCTTTTAAAATGACCGGCCGCATCTGGCTATAATACCGCTCTATAAATGTTTCAAAATCAGGTGTTTCTATGCTATCGATTGTGGATGTACTGTGGTTGTTCAATTGATTTAATTGACCCATCACTTGCAATAGCCAACGCTGTTTATTCTGCTGTTGCTGTAGTTGCTTCAGTTTTTTAAAAATTACGTTATTGTTTACATGCTTTAAAAACTGAATGATCAAATGATTTGAAATATTTTTTTGCTTAATTTTTTCTAAAATTTCATCTGTCTCTAAGCCCTCAAGACTGTAGTCCAAAAGTTCATTTTGCAGCTGTTCTGAAAGTTGGTCTGCATCAGAAAATAAGTATTGATCCGCCCTTGGGCTTAATCCATGTGATTGTAAAATTAGACTTATTTTCTGTACATCGCAACCATTTTCAATATTTTCATTCAACCAATTTTGCCATTCCATCGGTAAGGACTGATACCAATTTTTACTTTGCTTTAGATGTTCACTCTGGCTTTCTACATTCATTTTCACCACTCCACCCTCTTTACAAGTGAAGTATAAATGATCTATTTTAAAAATGCTAAATTTTCGCATTTTATAATTATTTAAACACCGCGAATGTTATGAATCCGTCAGATATCAAGCGGAATGACATAACAAAGTAAAGGAGAAAGTTCATGAAAATTCGTCATTTAGTCATCGTTAGCAGTCTGTCTTTAGCTTCAATACCAGTATATGCAGGTTTTGCCGATACCATGCGTGATTTAAGAAATACACTGAATCAATTTAATGAAACATCCAAAGAAGTATCGAATACCGCAAAAGAATGGACAGGCAGTCAGGCCACGACTAATTCAAATTATGCTGCAAATGGTTTCAGTATGGGACAGCAACTTAGACCTAAAATTAATAATCTACCGCTTTATAAAACTGCCGATAAATCGAGCCAAGTCATTAATAAACTGTCAAAAAATGCAGATATTATTTTTGCGGGAAACATGACTAAAACAGGTTTGATAGAAGTCACTACAGAACATGGCAATGGCTGGATTGAATCACACCTTGTTCAATAAATCTTGATTTTAAATGTTTATACAACCGCATCAGCCGTACATAACAACTTTACTCTATTGAGCACTAGTCATGAATAATAATCACAAAATCAGCATTATCGCTGCTGTATTTACAACATTGGTGGGCTGTGGTGGATCAAGCTCCAATGATGGTGGCGCGACACCTACACCTACACCTACACCTACGCCAACGCCAACGCCAACGCCAACGCCAACGCCAACAACTGTAGCGGATAAATTCACAGGAGAATGGATTCAAGGGAACTCTGCTCTCGGTAACAGTAATTGCGATTTACCACAAATTTCAATTCATAAAACCAGTGAAAATTCAGTCAGTGCACTGAACGAAGAACTTAAATATGCGGTACACAATAGTTCAAGCAAAACCTGCAGCGGCGAATTTATTTCCAAACGCTATCAATTACTTCATGACATGGTTATAAGTGAAATACAGCCGGCTGCAACACTAAATAACTTTGAATATCATGCGATTAAGTTTCAACCAGTCAGGGGTGGCGCGACTACCAACCGTGTCTTAACTTTTTTAAATAATCATTCTTTCTGCGTAATTAATGCGACGATTTCAAATCCAAGCTATATCATCATGCAACGTGGTCTAATTACTGACCCACTCAAGGACAGCCGCTGCTATACAAAAAATTCCAATGAATTCTTCACCAATTTAAAACCGAAAACCAAAATCACAGCTGCGGACTTCAAGACTGAGAGCTTTATTAATACCACCGACACTGTGAACTTCTTGGCTCAGCTCAATACAATGGGACAAAGTGGTTATAAGTTAATTGGCTATGATTCTAAAACTTTGGACAATGGCAATGTTAATAGCTACATGAAACTTGCCAATGAAAATACGCGTTTCAATCATATTGTGGCAGATCGTACAGCACCCTCTACCGCTGACATTTATTTTACATGGCGTAATCAGTTAAACGAAAAAGGCAAATCAGGCTATCAATACCTGCATAGCGTCAGACCAACCAATGCCCTGAATTTCAAAGATTATTTTATTAAGAAGGAAAATGATACCGCAACATACACCTATGACAGCGGCTATGTTTCCCCACTCGTCGACCCAGTGCAACTGGAAACCATACTTAATACACTGGGTGCCCAAGGCTGCCGTATTATTCAGTTCAAAAACTATTTCACAGGTTTACGACCTGAAGTTCTGAACGGCAAACAAAATAGTCCTAAAGTTGCAACCTGTATAAATAGCAGCGCACACCATGGCACTTACAGCTATCGCTATAAAACTTACCCAACCGGCAGCAATAGTGTAGAACGCAGCATAAAATTACAGGAGATGATCGATGAGCAAGCTAAAGACGGTTACCGCTTAGTCAGCCGTGCTTTAGATATGAGTTCAACCACCAAAAACGGTATGCTGTTTATGAAAGACAGTGAAAACACCAATGTCGGTGAGTTTAAAGTCTTTAGCGAAACTGTCTTTGCAACGTCGACATTTAACGACGTCTTACTGAAACGTCTTCAGCAGCAAGGTCAATTGGGTTGGTTATACACCAGCGGTCAACTGCTGTTTGCAAATAATCCAAAACATCTGCAAACAGAGCTGAGTGACTTTAATCTAATTGATTAATTCACGAGGTAATTTGAGCTTTTAAAAGTACTTAAGCTTTTCTATGTCCTTGTTGTTTCGACATCAAGGACATTAATTATTGAAATGGATCAAAGCAATAATACACACCGATTATTTTAAGCGGCAGTTAAAACCCATCTTGGTATCTACTATATTTTTTTCATAACCTAAACTTTGAATAAATTGATTTCGATCTGCTACTAACTGCTGATCGGCAGGGCTAAGACGCGCTTTATTTTTTTGAGCCAAGCTGTATGTTTCATTGACTAAGTCTTGATATAGCCCACATACTTCCTGACGCTTTGCTTTTTTCAATTGGCGACCACCATACCAAGAACGCTCAAAATCGTCGGCTTTTAGTGTTTTTCCCCATTCCTCAATACGCTGATTTTGCCTTTGCTGCATTTCCAGCATGCCCTGCTGGATTTCAGCCTTAGTAAAAGGCTTGATCACCTCAACCTTCGGTACAACTGGAACATTTTCTGTAGTTGCAGTGACGGTCACTGGTGTCTGTTCTGTTGTGTTCGATACGGTTGGATTAGCCCAACTCATTGATGAAATGAATCCGGTCGCAATCACGACACCAAAAGCTTTTAAATTTATAGATTTCAAGTTTTAAGTACCCGTTTTATTTCTTCACAGTGTTCTTATACACATTTTTATATTGATGCTGAAGTTTTTAAGCCCTTATTTTACAAAACTTCATTGCTGTAAACGGTTCACTGTGTTCACTCCCAATAAAAAACCGCTCGATAGAGCGGCTTTTTGAACAGATCACACTTAGACCAATTCTTTAAAGTCTTGCTGACGCCAAGCTTCATATAAAATCACAGCAGTAGCATTGGACAAGTTTAAACTGCGTGAATTTGGTGCCATCGGCAGGCGAATCCAATGTTCTTTCGGGAACATCATACGGACATCTTCTGGCAAACCACGTGTTTCTGGCCCCATCAACAATGCTACAGGGCGATTTAGATTAGAGGTATGCGGTGTTTCAAATCCTTTGGTGGTTAATGGATAAATGGCATCCATCTCAATACCTTGCGCTTTTAAGCCCGCAAGGCATTCTTCAAAGTTTTCCCACACTTTCATGTGCGCCCATTCATGATAATCCAAACCGGCGCGGCGAAGTTTTTTATCATCCAGCTCAAAGCCTAATGGCTTGACCAAATGCAACTGCGCTCCAGTATTGGCACATAAACGAATGATATTCCCTGTATTTGCAGGAATTTCTGGCTCGTATAAAACAACATGGATCACAGTTTTTTTCTCTACTCTTTAGTTAAATAATGGCTTAAAACTCAGGCTATAGTTACAAAGCTAAAGCATAAGTTTAGATGATACTACAAGCGCTTGTTTATCCTCTTTGCTTAGCTTTCGCATTGCAATTGGATAATACCAGAACTTGTTTATCCTCTTTGCTTAGCTTGCGCATTGCAATTGGACAATACCAGAACTTGCTTATCCTCTTTGCTCAGGCATAGCCTTCGTCTTGCATGTGGACAATTCAGCAGCCTGCTTATCCTCTTTGCTCAGGCATAGCCTTCGCCTTGCGCTCGGGCAACGCGTTGCGTTGCTTACCCTCGCTCATGCCATTGAAGTTGTTCACGCAGACTCACCACATCACCAATAATGGTCAATGTAGGCGCCTGAATTTGGTATTCACTGACTTTAGATGCAATATCTGCCAATGTCCCAACCACGACTTTTTGTTCAGGTGTCGTCCCTTTAGAAACCAATGCGACAGGCATGTCTGGACGCTGCCCGTGCGCGATGAGTTTCTCACAAATTTTTTCTAGTCCTACCAAGCCCATATATAGCACAAGCGTTTGATTTTGATAAACCAACTCATTCCAAGGCAGCTCAGGCGAACCTTCTTTCAGATGGCCTGTCAGGAAGCGTACACTTTGCGCATAATCACGATGCGTTAAAGGAATCCCTGCATAAGCCGAACATCCAGAGGCAGCAGTAATTCCCGGAACGACTTGGAAGGCAACGCGTGCCGCAAAGAGTTCCTGAATTTCTTCACCGCCGCGGCCAAAGATGAACGGATCTCCACCTTTTAAGCGACAGACGCGTTTGCCTTCACTTGCGTATTTTACCAGTAAGGCATTAATGCCTTCTTGCGGAACAGCATGATTGGATCGTGCCTTACCTACGTAGATTTTCTCTGCATCACGGCGGCAGAGGTCCATAATCGGCTGAGAGACCAAACGGTCATAGATCACCACATCCGCTTGCTGCATTAAACGCAGTGCTTTTAAGGTCAGCAGTTCAGGATCACCCGGCCCCGCCCCAACCAAATACACCTCACCTTTCGGCTGTTTCCATTCCAATATGGCCTGTTCAATCAAACGATTTGCTTCAGTCAAATTGTCATTGAATACTTGCTCTTTGAGCGGGCTTGCATACAAGTCTTCCCAAAAAATACGGCGTTCATCTGGATTGACGATTTTGGCTTTAACGGCTGCGCGCCATTGACCTGAAAACTTAGCCAGTTTGCCCATGCCATGCGGAATTGAGCTTTCTAACTGGGTGCGTATTTGGCGTGAAAGCACTGGCGATGTGCCATTAGATGCAACAGAGATGACCAGCGGAGAACGGTCAATTATCGCAGGAACCATAAAACGGCAATGCGGCGGATCATCAACACTATTGACCAAGACATTTTCAGCTTCGCAGGCTTCAAAAACCGCCTGATTGACCGCTTTGTCATTGGTTGCTGCAATCACTAAACGAAACTGACGCAGCGCAATGGCATTTTCTTGATAAACCGATTCGTGATAAATCGAGTTGAGATATTGACCTTGGGTTTTATTAACCAAGGTCAATAAATCATCTTCAATTTCGGGTGAGCAAACTGTCAGCTGAGCGCCCGCTTTTGCAAGCAGCACAGCCTTTCGATATGCAATTCGACCACCACCAACAATCAGACAAGGTTGCTGCTGCAACTTCAAAGAGATTGGAAAGATATCCACACACGACCTCAATAGTTTAAATCTGATTGTCTTAAGCAATTTTTGTGCACAAATGTATGCACTTTATCGACTATTAATCGATAAATTCAGCACCGCCCATATATGGACGAAGTACTGCTGGAATTTCAATTGAACCGTCTGCACGTTGATAGTTTTCCATCACGGCAAGTAAAGTACGACCAACTGCCAAACCTGAACCATTCAGCGTGTGTACAAACTCAGTTTTCTTTTGGTCAGCACGGTAACGCGCTTTCATACGGCGTGCTTGGAAGTCACCCATGCATGAGCAAGATGAAATTTCACGGTAGGTATTTTGACTTGGCACCCAAACTTCTAAATCATAAGTTTTGATTGCACCAAAGCCCATGTCTCCGCCACACAGAACTACTTTACGGTATGGTAAGCCTAATGCTTGAAGAATACCTTCGGCATGACCCGTTAATTCTTCCAAAGCATCCATCGAAGTTTCAGGTTTTACAATCTGAACCATTTCTACTTTGTCAAATTGGTGTTGACGGATCAAACCACGTGTATCACGGCCATACGAACCCGCTTCACTACGGAAACATGGCGTATGCGCTGCATATTTTAATGGCAAACGTTCTGGGTCAATGATTTCATCACGCACGAAGTTGGTTACAGGCACTTCTGCAGTCGGGATCAGGTAGTATTCTTTTTCGCCTTGAAGTTTAAATAAGTCTTCTTCAAATTTAGGCAATTGGCCTGTACCACGTAAAGAGTCTGCATTAACCAAATAAGGTACATAAGCTTCGGTATAGCCATTTTCCAAGGTATGTGTATTTAACATAAATTGGGTAATTGCACGTTGTAAACGCGCCAATGGGCCTTTGAGTACGCTAAAACGAGTACCTGTCAATTTAGTTGCGGTTTCAAATTCTAAACCGCCCATCATTTCACCAAGATCAGTATGGTCTTTGACTTCAAAATCAAACTGACGTGGTGTACCCCATTTTAGAACTTCAACATTGTCATTTTCGTCTTTACCTTCTGGCACAGACTCATGAGGTAAATTTGGAATCGATAAAGATTTGGCTTCGAGTTCAGCCTGAAGGTCAGAAAGTGCGAGTTCTGCCGCTTTAATTTCATCACCAATGGCAGACATACGTGCCATGATTTCAGATGCATCACCGCCAGCTTTTTTAATTTGACCAACTTGTTTTGCACCAGCATTACGTTCAGCTTGTAACGACTCAGTTTTAGACTGAATTTCCTTACGGCGAGCTTCAAGGTCTGCCCACTCTGCTACGTTGAGTTGAACACCACGTTTTGCTAAGGCTAAGTTTACAGCCTCAATATTATTTCTGAGTAATTTCGGGTCGATCATAGCCAATCTTAAGTAAAGAAAAAAACTGGCTATAGTGTAAGCTCTTAACACTCAAAAATACAGTGACCGAGCTTACAGCTGCCCCTTATTAGACCAATAATCTTGCTGCAAATTGTCTTATTTGGTTTCGTAATTTGGCAAACTTGGTAAATATTCAGGTTTAAATAGCCCTTTAGCCATAAAATATGGAAGTTTTAGCTCAGGCATGCCCTCTGCGTAGCTCGCCAATTCATACAGCGGATAAGCAAATACGATCCCGTTCGCGCCATAATAAAAATTATCGCTTAACTGTAGTTTTGAACGTTCAATATCGTGACTATCCAACCACATATAGTTGGCATCAAAAAGTGCGCTAATCACTTTCGCGTCTGCACCTTTGACCAAGACATCTTGTAAAGCCAAACGTTTTTTGGCTTTTAAATCAAAATTGACATATTCAACATGCGACATGCCATGAGCCGCATGCGCTGCGTAGGTATAGCTTTCGATTGCAAAAGTTGCGATATGTCCCCACTGACTAATATATCGAACAGAAGTGGTACTTTGACTTAGGCCTGCATCCGTCTTGTCTGATAAATCGATTTTTTGATTCGGCTCAGTTGAAAATGCAATTGGATCTGCCTTTTTAATTCGGTCTGTAAAATATTGATTAATCCAATCAACATTGGTTTCAACCGTTTGAATCGTATATTGGGTACAACCTTCCGCATCGCAAGCTTGTGCTTTCGGCAATTGCATCGCAACAGATTTCGATTGAATAAGTGGAATCGCATCAGCGACGACCACTGGCTTCTGTTCCGTCGTTGCACCTTCAACAGGTTCATTTCGAGGATGACAGGCCGTTAATGACCCAATTAAAACCACAGCTGAAACAGCCCAAGCTATATTATTCATATGATTTTTTTTCATCCCAAAATTCCCTATAGCAACAGTCAAAACCACAAGTCACTTCATTTAAGCAACCTGCGAATATCAGCATACTACTAAATTTCACTTAAATTCAGCTTGCTTGCTTTACATTTCTCCATAAAAAAAGCAGACCGATGTCTGCTTTTTTTCGTTCATGAGAATTATTGATCAATAATGTCCGTACCTTTTGGAGGTACAAAGTTAAAGGTTGACGCTGGAATAGACGCATTCACCTTCACATTATTGAAACGTACATTTGTTGTTTGACCTAATGAGTCTTGGAGAATCATTAAGGTTGGTGCATTTTTCGCACCAAAACTAATGGTTAAGCTTTGAAATACGCCATCATCACTTTTTGGATATAAAGTGTAATAAGTTTTGGTCTTATTCGGCTGTGTAATACGATAAGACTTCATGATTTGAGCCGTATTACCCGACAATAATAATGCAGGCGTATTCGCAACTTGGTCATCTAAGCTTTGGCGTACCGCTTGTTGTAGGTCTGGGTCATAAATCCAAACTGTTTTACCTGTAGTCGCAATGGTTTGCTTAGATGGGCTGGTTGTTTCCCAATAGAATTTACCCGGACGCTGAACTTTCATTACCCCAGTAAAAGTCTGGTTCATATGCTGCGCACTTAAACCTTTCTTTTGAGTAGCTTTCGGGTTGGTCACTTTTGTAGTTTGCTGAAAGTTAGCAGTAAAACTTTTAATACCCGATAATTGTTTCACCAAATTGGCAGTTGCCTGCTGCTCCGACGCTGCAACTGGTGCCGCGAATACTGTCGTACTCATAACCGGTGCCAGTGTCGCTGCACCTAATGCCATAGCACAGATGGTTTTACGAAGCATTTTCATAGATTCACCTTTTATATTTGCATCAACGCAATTTGTTAGATGGCTCCATCTTAAACCACTTTCATTGACTAAATTTAGAGAAAATAAGAAGTTTTGTATGGTTATTAATGCAAATTGCTGTTTTTTATTCATCATGATGGAGAAATATAAAATAAAAAGGCACTTGATTTGATTCAAATGCCTTTCAAATAGTTAAACAACGATTTAGCAATTTTAATAATCCAATATTGAGTTATTTCCATTGCCAACCGATCGATGCACCAGCGCCAAAGTCACCTTCAGAGTTCCCTGTTGCAGCCAATTTATACACATATTTATTGCTTTCAGTCACTCCACTGAAACCAACTGCATAGCCTTGTGAACCTTCCCAAGCCCCCATACCTACGCTAAACATGTTGTATCCGGCATCTGTGGGTTGCGGTAAGGAGGCGATTGCAATACTTGAAGCAACAGCACCGTAAACATTATCTTTAAATTTATTGAAATTATGGTTCAATTCATTCACACATTGATTGGTATAACTATTGGCTTGATTAAGTACATTTGCCCCATGCTGATCTGTATATGCTTTTGAACTATAGCTAAATACTAAATAAATCATTACAGTAATCTTTAAACAATTTATCAATATCTTTAACTCTAAATTTATTGCGAATCATTTTTACTCGTGACCACATTTTTTCTATAGGATTTAAGTCTGGGC